>CAZJDL010000012.1:0-43900 GCA_964544755.1 uncultured Pseudomonadales bacterium
GTAGGAAAACGACCCGTGATAATAACAGATCCACCGTCCGTGGAAAATGACGTGGTATTACCTTTGCTTTGGGTGAAAACATCCCTTTATACTTCGCGGTTGGCCGTACAAAATGTCTTTTCTGCGCGCCGTCCGGCGGAACACCGGCGGATCCATCACGCGCCGACGAGCAATTAATGTCTTTTATCTGATATCTAGCAGGCTTTATGGACAAAATTATCGTACGCGGTGCGCGCACGCACAATTTGCAAAACATCGACCTTGAGCTGCCGCGCCGCAAACTGGTAGTAATCACCGGCCTGTCCGGCTCCGGCAAGTCTTCACTGGCATTTGACACTTTGTACGCAGAGGGCCAGCGCCGTTACGTGGAGTCGCTGTCTACCTACGCGCGGCAATTCCTGTCGATGATGGAGAAGCCTGATGTTGACCACATAGAAGGTTTGTCGCCGGCGATATCGATCGAACAAAAGTCCACCTCGCATAATCCCCGCTCAACAGTGGGTACGATTACCGAAATCTACGACTATTTGCGCCTGCTGTTTGCCCGCGCCGGCACGCCACGCTGTCCGGATCACGGCCTGCCCTTGCAGGCGCAAACGGTGAGCCAGATGGTCGATGCCGTATTGGCGCTACCCAAAGGCAGCCGCCTGATGTTGCTCGCGCCCCTGGTGCAAGAACGCAAGGGCGAGCATCTGCACGTGTTCAATGAATTGCGTACCAGCGGTTTCGTTAGAGCCCGGGTTGACGGCATTGTGATCGAACTGGACGAAATTCCGGTGCTGGATAAAAAGAAAAAACACACCATTGAAGTGGTAGTCGACCGCTTTAAGGTGCGCGGCGACCAGGGGCTGCGGTTGGCCGAGTCGTTCGAAACCGCCTTGCAGCTCACCGACGGCATCGCCATCATCAGCTTTATGGACGCTTATCAGGAAGATATGACGTTCTCCGCACGCTTCGCCTGCCCAAGCTGCGGCCACAGTATCGGCGAGCTCGAGCCGCGTATGTTTTCTTTCAACAACCCGGCGGGCGCCTGCCCGGAATGCGACGGCCTCGGCGTAAAACAGTACTTTGACGAGAGCCGCATTGTTCGGTACCCGGAAGCCAGCCTGGCCGAAGGCGCCATTCGCGGCTGGGATCGGCGCAGCGTTTATTATTTTCATATGCTTAGTTCGCTAGCCGATCACTACGGCTTCGATATCGACACGCCATATGAAAAACTGAAGAAGAAGCATCAAAAAGTGATTCTGTCGGGCAGCGGGGACGAAGAAATTGAATTTAGTTACATCAACGACCGCGGCGACGTGTTTCAACGCACGCATCCGTTCGAGGGCATCATCCCCAACCTCGAGCGTCGCTACCGTGACACCGAATCACAGAGTGTGCGTGAAGAATTGAACAAATATGTGAGCAGCAAACATTGCCCCGGCTGCCAGGGAGCGCGCCTGAAAAAAGCAATGCGGCACGTGTTTGTAGACGACCAGAATTTGCCCAGCATTACCGCCAAGCCGGTCTGCGATGCCTACGAATATTTCTTAAGCTTGAAATTGGAAGGCCGTAAGGGAGAGATTGCCGATAAAATACTGAAAGAACTGCGCGCCCGACTGGGCTTCCTGGTTGACGTGGGTTTGAACTACCTGAGCCTGGACCGCAGCGCCGAAACCCTGTCTGGCGGAGAGGCGCAGCGCATCCGGCTCGCCAGTCAAATCGGCGCCGGCCTGGTCGGCGTGATGTACATTTTGGACGAGCCCTCGATTGGCCTGCACCAGCGTGACAACGCGCGCTTGCTCAACACCTTGATTCATCTGCGCGACCTCGGCAACACGGTGATTGTGGTAGAGCACGACGAGGAGGCTATCCGTAGCGCCGACTACGTGGTTGATATTGGCCCGGGCGCCGGCGTGCACGGCGGCAAGATCGTCGCGCAAGGCAAGGTAGCGCAGATTCTTGCCGCCAGGGAATCGCTTACCGGCCAATACCTGTCTGGCAAAAAATCCATCGCAATTCCAACCAAGCGCACACCGGTAGACGCGAGTTCAATGCTACGCCTATACGCCGCGGCGGGGCATAATTTGCAGAACGTTGACCTGGAAATTCCGTTGGGCCTAATGACCTGCATCACCGGCGTGTCGGGTTCGGGCAAATCGACACTGATCAATCACACGTTATATCCAATTGCGGCAACCGCCCTCAATGGTGCAACGACTTTACAGGCGGCGGCGCATGACGATATCGATGGCCTTGAACTGATCGACAAATGTATCGATATCGATCAAAGTCCCATCGGCCGCACGCCGCGTTCCAACCCGGCGACCTACACCGGTATATTTACCCCGGTACGCGAACTGTTTGCGGGCATACCCGAGGCCAGGTCGCGCGGCTACAAACCCGGCCGTTTCAGCTTTAATGTGAAGGGCGGACGTTGCGAAGCGTGCCGGGGTGACGGAGTAACGAAAGTAGAGATGCACTTTCTACCCGACATCTACGTTCCATGCGATGTCTGCAAGGGCAAGCGCTATAACCGTGAAACGCTGGAGATTCGCTATAAAGGCAAGAATATCGACGATATTCTAAAAATGACGGTAGAGGACGCGGCCACGTTTTTTACCAACATTCCGGTCGTTGCCAAAAAACTGCAAACGCTGCTGGATGTGGGCCTAGCGTATATCTGCCTTGGCCAGGCGGCAACCACGCTGTCGGGTGGTGAAGCGCAGCGGGTGAAGCTGTCACGCGAATTATCGAAACGCGATACCGGCAGAACGCTCTACCTTCTCGACGAACCAACCACCGGCTTGCACTTCCACGATATTCAGCAGTTACTCAACGTGTTGCACCGCCTGCGCGACCACGGCAACACCATCGTTGTGATCGAGCATAACCTGGACGTTATTAAAACCGCCGATTGGATCGTTGACCTTGGACCGGAAGGGGGTTCGGGCGGCGGCCAGATCATTGCCACCGGCACACCCGAGCAGGTAGCCACTAACGAGATATCTTATACCGGGCAGTATTTGGCGCCCATACTTAATGGTTTAGCGCAGCAATCGAAGGCTGGTTAGCAGTGTAGGGTGCCGCTGTGCGCACGCGGGGAAAGATTACTGGTCATCATCATCGATGACAACGTCCGGCGTTGGACGATCGACGAGTTCTACATAAGCCATCGGGGCGCAATCGCCGGTGCGCAGGCCACACTTCAGAATACGCAAGTAACCACCGGGGCGGCTTGAGTAACGCGGCCCCAGCTCGGTGAACAATTTGCCAACGGCGCTTTTGTCTCGAATGCGGTCGAACGCCAGGCGGCGATTGGCGATCGAGTCTTGCTTCGCCAGCGTAATTAGCGGCTCCGCAAAACGGCGCAGCTCCTTCGCCTTTGGCACGGTGGTTTTAATCAACTCACGCTCAACCAGCGACACCGTCATATTGCGGAACATCGCCTTGCGATGCGAGCTATTGCGGTTTAGCTGACGGCCGTTATGTAGATGACGCATGATTCTTCCTTGTTTAAGGCGCTAACACCCGTTCATCATTTTTCAAGCTGGCCGGCGGCCAACTCTCCAGACGCAAGCCCAATGATAAACCACGCGACGCCAGTATATCTTTGATTTCGGTAAGCGATTTCTTACCGAGATTCGGTGTTTTTAGCAATTCGACTTCGGTGCGCTGTACCAAATCGCCAATATAATAAATGCTTTCCGCTTTGAGGCAGTTTGCCGAGCGCACCGTCAACTCGAGGTCGTCGACCGGATGCAGCAGAATGGGATCAATCGAGTCTTCTTCTTCCAGCGGTTCATCGGCGCTATCGCTTTCAAGGTCAACAAACACCGCGAGCTGCTGTTGCAATATTGTTGCCGCACGCCGAATCGCTTCTTCCGGGTCAATAGTGCCATCGGTTTTCAGGTCGAGTACCAGTTTGTCAAGATCGGTACGCTGTTCAACACGGGCGCTCTCCACCACGTAAGACACTTTTTCTATCGGGCTGAAAGAAGCGTCTAACGGTAAACGCCCGATCGTGCGCGATTCTTCTTCGGCGACCGCGCGCACGTCCGCTGGTATATAGCCGCGACCGCGCTCCACAGTCAAGCGCATATTAAGTTCGCCGTTGGCGTTCAGATGTGCGATGACATGCTCGGGGTTTTTAATCTCGGTTTCATGGTCGCGCTGAATATCGCCAGCGGTGACGACACCAGGACCCTTCTTGCTCAGCGTAAGATGCACCTGCTCTTTGCCATGTAGCTCAACCGCAACGCCCTTCAGATTAAGCAAGATATCGATAACGTCTTCCTGAATACCATCCAGTGTGCTGTATTCATGCAGCACGCCATCTATCTCTACCTCGGTGACGGCGCAGCCTGGCATTGACGACAGTAGAATGCGTCGTAATGCGTTACCGAGCGTATGCCCAAAGCCACGCTCTAGGGGCTCGAGCACGACCTTGGCTCTCGCGTCGCCAAAATCTTGTACATCAATGACGCGAGGAGTCAAAAATTCCGTTACAGCCATTTGCATAAAAGGATACCTGTGGCGCTAAATTCAATGGGGACGAACTGAGCTTACTTCGAATAAAGCTCGACAATAAGATTTTCGTTGATTTCTGCTGGCAGATCTTCGCGAGCAGGAACGCTTTTGAACATGCCTGTCATCTTGTTCGGATCAACTTCCAGCCAAACCGGTTGACCACGTTGCGCAGATAAGGCCATAGCGGCCTGCACGCGCAGTTGCTTTTGAGACTTTTCCCGAACCGATACCGTGTCACCCGCGCTGACATGGTAAGAAGGTATGTTTACCACCTGGTCATTCACCAAAATCGCTTTGTGTGCTATCAGTTGGCGCGCTTCTGAACGAGTGGATCCAAAGCCCAGCCGATAGACGACGTTATCGAGACGGCTTTCCAGCAATTGCAGCAGGTTTTCGCCAGTCGCGCCTTTTTTACGTGCTGCTAATTTGTAATAATTCCTGAATTGCTTCTCGAGTACACCGTACAAACGCCGCACTTTTTGTTTCTCACGCAGCTGAACACCATAGTCCGAAAGGCGGCTACGGCGCATACTCTGTTGGCCGGGCACAGTTTCTATCTTGCATTTCGAGTCGATGGGACGCACACCGCTTTTCAGAAAAAGATCGGTGCCTTCTCTACGCGCGAGCTTACAGGTGGGGCCTAGATATCTTGCCATACAAAAATTCTACTATTTAAACGCGACGTTTTTTCGCGGGGCGACAGCCATTATGCGGAATCGGTGTCACATCGCTTATGTTGCTGATATTGAAACCGCAATTGTTCAGTGCTCGGACTGCCGATTCTCGGCCCGGACCCGGGCCCTTTACTTCTACATCCAGATTTTTCAAACCGTATTCAAGCGCGGCAGTTCCCGCCCGTTCAGCCGCCACCTGCGCCGCAAACGGCGTGCTCTTGCGCGAGCCGCGAAAGCCGGAGCCACCTGCGGTTGCCCACGACAGGGCATTACCTTGCCGGTCAGTAATCGTGATAATGGTGTTGTTAAAAGAAGCATGAACGTGAGCAATACCGTCGACCACGGTCTTTTTAACTTTTTTCTTGGTGCTTTTTGCAGCGGGATTCGCCATATAACAGGTACCTAAAACGGCTCGTAGAATTATTTACGGATCGGTTTACGCGGACCTTTACGGGTACGCGCATTAGTTTTGGTGCGTTGTCCGCGTAATGGCAAGCTGCGACGATGGCGTATACCGCGATTACAGCCCAGGTCGAGCAAGCGCTTGATGTTCATCGAAACCGAGCGGCGTAAATCGCCTTCTACCATTAAAGTGGCGATTTCCTGGCGTAACTTGTTCATATCACCTTCAGACAAGTCTGAAATCTTGGCATGTTCCGCAACGCCCGTTGAGGCGCACAATTTGCTCGCAGTCGTGCGGCCAACCCCGAATATATAGGTCAGCGCTATAACAGCATGCTTGTTATCTGGAATATTGACACCAGCAATACGTGCCATTCAGAGTTCTCCAACCAGTGTGCGGGGCGAGCGACAGCTCACCAAAAAAAGGCGCGACATAATATCGCCGAAGTCTTTAAAAATCAAGGCGAAAGCCATTTTTAACCTTGCCTTTGCTTGTGTCGCGGCTCAGTCTTGCAGATGACTCGCACGACGCCCTTGCGCTTGACTATCTTACAGTCGCGACACATTCTTTTAACCGATGCTCTCACTTTCATCACTTCACCATCGCTCTTGACTGGCCCTAGCGGCCAATGCTTTTCAAATTTGACTTGCGCATTAACGAATCGTACTGGGTTGACATGAGATGCGATTGCACCTGCGACATAAAGTCCATCACCACGACGACCACTATCAGCAGCGACGTGCCCCCCAGGTAGAACGGCACGTTCCAGAATACAACCAAAAACTGTGGCAAGAGACATACCAGCGCCATATAAATCGCACCAAACATCGTCAGCCGGGTAAGCACATTGTCGATATAGGTGGCGGTTTGCTGGCCGGGCCGTATACCCGGCAAAAACGCGCCCGAACGCTTTAGGTTGTCTGCTACATCCTTGGGGTTAAATACCAGCGCCGTGTAGAAGAAACAGAAAAATATGATCAGCGCCGAAAACAAAATGATATTAAGTGGTTGGCCGGGGCCAATCATCAAAGCAAACTCTTGCAGCCAATCCATATTGCCGGCGGATTGCCCGAACCATTGCGCGATCGACGCCGGGAACAACAAAATACTGCTGGCGAAAATGGCCGGAATAACACCGGACATGTTCACTTTCAGCGGTAAATGGCTGGATTGCGCCTGCATCATGCGCCGACCCTGCTGCCGCTTGGCGTAATTAATCGTAATTCGCCGCTGACCGCGCTCTATGCGCACGATCAAATAAATCACACCGATCGCAACGGCCAATATGCCAAGCAGCACCAGTATGTTCAGCTCTCCCTGCCGGGCTTGCTCCAGCGACTGCCCAATTGCCCCGGGCAAACCCGCCACAATACCGGCAAATATCAACATGGAGATGCCGTTACCCACGCCGCGCTCGGTGACCTGTTCGCCCAGCCACATCATAAACACCGCGCCCGTCACCAGCGATACTATGGCCACGAAATAAAAACTCAAACCGGGCGCAAAAGCGAGACCCTGACCAGCCATACCGACCGCCATACCGGTGCCCTGAATAGTCGCCAGGACTACCGTAAAGTAGCGAGTGTACTGAGTGATCTTGCGGCGGCCCGACTCACCCTCTTTGCGCAGTTGTTCGAGTTGCGGCGACACGGCGCTGAGTAACTGCATAATAATCGACGCCGAAATATACGGCATAATGCCGAGCGCCAGAATACTCATGCGCTCCAGTGCACCGCCGGAAAACATGTTGAACAAGCCCAGAATAGTGCCCTGATTCTGGTCAAACATAGCAGCCAGCCGATCCGGGTTTATGCCCGGCACCGGAATATGGGTGCCAATGCGGTAGATAATCATGGCCAGCAATAGAAAACGAAGGCGAGCCATCAGCTCGCCCTTACCCGCCTTGTTTACTCCGCCTCCCGGCAATTTTGGGGCCATCAGCCCTCGACCTTGCCGCCGGCTTGCTCGATGGCTGCACGCGCGCCCTTGGTGATGCGCATGCCTTTGATCGTCACCGGCTTACTAATTTCGCCAGACAAAAACACCTTCGCGCGCAGTATATGCTCATTAATAACGTCGGCTTTCTTCAGCGCATCCAGGTCGATCACTTCAGAATCGACCTTATTCAGTTCGCCCAAACGCACCTGGGCGGTCACCCTGGCCAGGCGTGAGGTAAAGCCGTATTTCGGTAACCGCTTTTGCAGCGGCATTTGGCCACCCTCGAAACCCGGGCGAACCGTACCACCGGTGCGCGACTTTTGACCTTTATGGCCACGCCCGGCCGTCTTGCCCAAGCCACTACCGATACCGCGACCAACACGCTTGGCCACTTTTTTGCTGCCCGCAGCAGGCTGCAAGCTATTTAAACGCATTGTATCGTCAGCCATTTGTGTTTTCCTCAACGCGCAACAGGTAATGCGCTTTATCGATCATGCCACGCGTCGACGGTGTGTCTTCAACCGCAACGCAATGGCCGATTTTGCGCAAGCCCAGACCTGTCACGCAAGCTTTGTGCGCCTGCAGGCGCCCGCTGATGCTGCGCACCAGCGTCACTTTGATGGAATCAGTCTTAGCCATACCAACAACCACCTGTTAATTCAGTATTTCTTCTACTGTTTTGCCACGCTTGGCCGCAATGTCTTCCGGCGAACGCATGGATTTCAACCCGTTAAAGGTAGCGCGCACCACATTCACCGGGTTGGTCGAGCCATAGCACTTGGCTAACACGTTGTGTACGCCAGCCAGTTCCAGTACCGCGCGCATTGCGCCACCGGCTATCACACCGGTACCTTCGGAAGCGGGCTGCATATACACTTTTGATGCCCCGTGCTGTGCTTTCATCGCGTACTGAATAGTTGAACCATTCAGATCAACCTGAATCATGTTACGGCGCGCCGACTCCATCGCCTTTTGGATGGCAACCGGCACTTCGCGCGCCTTGCCACGACCATAGCCGACTTTACCCTTGCCGTCGCCGACGACCGTCAACGCAGTAAAACCGAAAACACGGCCACCTTTGACAACTTTGGCCACCCGGTTGACCTGCACCAGCTTTTCTTGCAGGCCCTCGGTATTTTTGTTTCTTGAATCATTGTATGCCATCTGCTAAAACTCCAATCCACTTTCGCGGGCAGCGTTCGCCAGCGCCTTGACGCGACCGTGATATTTGAAACCACCGCGATCAAAAGCGACTTTCTCAATACCGGCCGCCTTTGCACGCTCGGCGATCAGCTTACCCACTGCGCTGGCGGCATTACTATTGCCGGTCTTTTCCAGTGACAGCGTTTTGTCCAGGGTGGATGCGCTGGCCAATACTTTGTCACCTTGCGCCGTAAGCACCTGGGCATACATATGCCGCGGGGTACGATGGATGCTCAAGCGACTCACACCAAGCTTGCGAATATGCATGCGGCCGCGCTTGGCACGCCGCAGTCTGGATAAATTCTTGACACTCATAGCTGACCTACTTCTTCTTCGCTTCTTTGCGGCGCACGTGCTCGTCGGCGTAGCGCACCCCTTTGCCCTTGTATGGCTCCGGTGGGCGAAACGATCTGATTTCAGCAGCCGCCTGCCCCAATAACTGTTTGTCAGCGCATTTCAGCACTATTTCCGTTTGCGTGGGCGTTACGGCACTGACGCCTTCCGGTAATGTGTAATCAATCGGATGCGAAAAGCCTAACACCAGATTCAGCGTTTTACCCTTAGCAGCGGCTCGATAACCTACTCCTTGCAACAGCAGTTTTTTCTCGAAGCCTTGGCTGACGCCGAGCACCATGTTATTGACCAACGAGCGTGTTGTACCCGTCATTGCCATTGCAGATTTCGCGTTGTTACGGGTACCGAACGTCAGCACGTTGTCGTCCTGCTTTACCTCCACGGAACCGTGTAACCGCATTTGCAGGTTACCGTGACTGCCTTTTACTGCAATCTCATTGCCCTGCAAGGAGATTTCCACCCCTTTGGGGATTTCAACTGGATTGCTTCCAATTCTGGACATACGTCAAACTCTATTGATTCGTTAGAACACAGTACACAATACTTCACCACCAATACCTGCCTGGCGTGCCGCGCGGCCAGACATCACACCCTGACTAGTCGACACCACGGCAATGCCAAGCCCACCGCGAATGCTGGGCAACTCGGTGGAGCCCACATAGTAACGCAACCCCGGACGACTGGCGCGATCGATTTCCGCAATCACGGGCTTACCTTCAAAATACTTGAGCGCTATGGTCAACTGTGCCTTCGCGCCATCTTCCGCCACGCTATATTCACCGATGTAGCCTTCGTCGGCTAGTACGTTCGCTACCGCGGCTTTAACTTTTGAAGCCGGCATGGTGACATTCGTTTTGGCCGCCATCTGGGCGTTGCGAATGCGGGTTAACATATCGGCGATCGGGTCTTGCATACTCATGAATGATTCCTACTTACCAACTGGCTTTTACCAAACCGGGAATATCGCCTTTCATTGCGTGCTCGCGCAGCTTGTTGCGGCACAAGCCGAACTTGCGATATACGCCGTGCGGCCTACCGGTAATTTGACAACGCCGCGTCAAACGTACAGGGCTGGCATCGCGCGGCAGTTTTTGCAACGCTACCAGCGCATCCCATTGCTCCTCATCACCCACGTCGGGATTGCTGATAATCGCCTTCAGTTCAGCACGCTTTGCGGCGTATCTTTCAACGGTGCGTTGCCGTTTCTTTTCGCGCGCAATCATAGATGCCTTTGCCATAATCCTGCCCTGCTCTCAACCCCTAAACGGGAAATTAAATGCTTTTAGTAATGCGCGACCTTGTTCATCATCGCGCGCATCGGTCGTTATTACAATGTCCATACCGCGTATCTTGTCGATTTTGTCGTAGTCGATTTCCGGAAAAATGATTTGCTCGGTCACGCCCATGGCAAAGTTACCGCGGCCATCGAAAGACTTCGGACTTAAGCCACGAAAATCGCGCACGCGCGGAATCGCAATGTTGACCAATCTATCCAAAAACTCGTACATGCGCTCACGGCGCAGCGTCAGCTTGGCGCCAATCGGCCAATCGTCACGAATTTTAAAGCCGGCAATTGATTTTCTTGATTTGGTGACCACGGCTCGTTGGCCGGTGATCTGCGCCAAGTCACGCAGCGCGTGTTCAAGGATCTTTTTGTCGCCGACGGCCTCCCCCAGCCCCATATTCAAAGTGACCTTGGTAATGCGCGGTACTTCCATAATGTTTTTCAGCCCCAACTCCTGCTGCAGTTGCGGTCTGATTTCTGTGGAATACTGTTCCTGTAGTCTCGCCATTCTCGTTGTCCAGCGCCGCTTAAGCGTCGATCATTTCCTGATTTGATTTAAAGATCCGCACTTTCTTGCCATCTTCAAGTTGTTTAAAACCAACCCGGTCGCCTTTACCAGACACGGCGTTATAAATAGCCAGGTTCGACTGTTGTATCGGTGCTTCCTTCTCGACGATGCCGCCGGCAACGCCAAGATTAGGATTTGCTTTCGTGTGGCGCTTGACCATATTGATGCCACCAACAAGTGCGCGTCCATCGTCCAGGATGCGTAACACCTTGCCGCGCTTGCCGCCATCGCGACCCTTCCGCACGATCACTTCATCTTCTTTCTTCAACTTCTGCATAGCTGACCCTACCTTGTGCGCCTCTACTCTGTGAACTTAAAGCACTTCTGGCGCCAAAGAAATAATCTTCATGAATTTTTCGGTGCGCAGCTCTCGTGTTACCGGCCCAAAAATACGCGTGCCTATCGGCGCATGTTGCGCATTTAAAAGCACCGCCGCATTGTCGTCAAACTTAATGAGAGAACCATCGGGACGGCGCACCCCTTTTTTAGTGCGCACCACCACTGCATTCATTACCTGGCCTTTCTTCACTTTGCCACGCGGTATCGCTTCTTTAACGGTGACCTTGATCAAGTCGCCAATGTGCGCGTAGCGGCGATGCGACCCACCCAATACTTTGATACACATGACCCGCCGCGCGCCGCTGTTGTCGGCAATATCCAAATAACTTTCTGTTTGAATCATTGTGGTTTCTCGTTATTTCCGACGCTCCGCATGGCGCCGCTATATCTGCTCGGCGCGTTCTTCGACCCGCACCAGCGTCCATGACTTTGTCTTCGACAACGGTCGGGATGCTTGAATAGTGACCGTGTCGCCAATCCCACAGTCGTTGTTTTCATCGTGCGCGTGTAACTTTGATGACTTGGTAATGTACTTGCCATACACCGGGTGCTTGACGCGCCGCTCGAACAATACGGTAATGGTTTTGTTCATTTTATCGCTAACAACTCGGCCCGTTACCGTACGGCCAATTTTTTCTGTTTCAGTCACTTCAGTCATCCTGGCTTCCCGCTTTCTGCGTCAGCACGGTTTTAATGCGTGCCACGTCTCGTCGCGCCTGCTTCAGTAGATGCGTCTGGGCCAACTGCCCGGTCGCGTCTTGCATGCGCAGCCGAAACTGTTCTTCACGCACCTTGAGTAACTCTTCGTTGAGTTCGCCGACTGATTTATCTCGCAACTCGCTTGCCTTCATTACATTACCGATCTTTTCACAAATTGAGTGCCTAAAGGTAACTTCGCTGCCGCGAGGGCAAACGCCTCACGCGCCAACTCTTCAGAGACGCCTTCAACTTCGTACAACACGCGGCCCGGCTGAATCTGGGCAACCCAGTATTCAACGTTACCCTTACCTTTACCCTGGCGTACTTCCAACGGTTTCTGGGTGATGGGCTTGTCGGGGAATACCCGAATCCATATCTTGCCGCCACGTTTAATGTGACGGGTCATCGCCCGCCGCGCTGCCTCTATCTGGCGCGCGGTAAGTCGGCCACGGCCAAGAGCCTTCAAGCCATATTCGCCAAATGAAACCGAGCCGCCACGGTGCGCCACGCCCCGGTTACGGCCTTTGTGTTGCTTTCGAAACTTGGTTCGCTTTGGTTGTAGCATGACCAATCCTTATTTGGTGGTTCCCGTCTTTTTCGCTGCCGGCGCTGCTTGCTCGATATCCAGCACTTCACCTTTGAAGATCCACACCTTGACACCGATAATGCCATAGGTGGTTAACGCTTCATAGGTGCCGTAATCGACATTCGCCCTGAGCGTATGCAACGGCACACGGCCTTCACGGTACCACTCCGTACGTGCGATCTCTGCACCACCCAGGCGGCCACCAACTTGCACCTTGATACCGAGAGCACCCTGCCGCATCGCGTTTTGCACGACACGCTTCATCGCACGACGAAACATAACGCGCCGCTCTAACTGCTGGCCGACATTTTGTGCAACCAGTTTGGCGTCAACATCCGGTTTGCGAATCTCTTCAATATTAATGCTAACCGGTACGCCCAACCGCTCGGTCAGCTCGCGCCGCAACTTCTCTACGTCTTCGCCCTTCTTGCCGATCACGATACCCGGCCGTGCGGTATGAATAGTAATGCGCGCCGTTTGCGCGGGGCGCTCTATTTCAATACGGCTCACCGACGCATGCGCCAGCTTTTTCTCAAGATGTTCGCGCACCCGCACATCGGTAATCAATTGCTTGGCATAGTTCTTCTGCTCGGCATACCACACCGATGTATGCTTCTTGGTGATGCCCAGCCGAATGCCTATCGGGTGTACTTTTTGACCCATCTGGTCGCTCCTGGCGCTGTTAGCTATCCGCTACTTTAATAGTTATATGACAGGTACGCTTCAGAATGCGATCGGCGCGCCCTTTGGCTCGCGGTCGAATACGTTTCATGCTCGTACCTTCGTCGACATAAATTGTTGCAACCCGCAATTCGTCTATGTCTGCACCTTCATTGTGCTCGGCGTTGGCGATTGCCGAATTCAGCACTTTCTTGACGAGAGCCGCGGCCTTTTTGGGGCTAAACGCCAGGATATCCAGCGCCTGCTCAACCGGCTTGCCACGAATCTGATCGGCTACCAGGCGCATTTTTTGGGCTGATATATTCGCCCCCGATAATTTGGCCGCCACTTCCATCGCTCTTACCTCTTCGCCTTCTTGTCAGCTACGTGGCCGCGGTAGGTTCGCGTTGTGGCGAACTCCCCCAATTTGTGGCCTACCATATCTTCACTGACAAACACCGGCACATGCTGGCGCCCGTTATGAATCGCGATGGTCAGACCCACCATGCTCGGACTGACCATCGACCGCCGCGACCATGTTTTGATCGGGCGCTTGTCGTTTTTCTCCACCGCCAATTCGACTTTTTTCATCAAGTGCAAGTCTATAAACGGGCCTTTCTTTAGTGATCTTGGCAAAATCGATTCCTCTTCTATGTCAGCGGTAAGGCGCCTTACTTCTTACCACGCCGTCTAACGACCAGTTTGTCGGTACGCTTATTTTTGCGCGTTTTGTAGCCTTTGGTTGGCGTGCCCCACGGTGACACAGGATGCCGCCCGCCAGACGTGCGGCCTTCACCTCCACCATGCGGATGATCAACCGGGTTCATGGCGACTCCACGTACGGTGGGTCTGACTCCACGCCAACGAGCAGCACCGGCTTTGCCCAGCGAACGCAAGCTATGCTCGGAATTACAGACTTCACCGAGGGTTGCCCTGCACTCCGACAATATCTTACGCATCTCTCCCGACCGCAGCCGCAGCGTGGCGTATTGGCCTTCGCGCGCCACCAATTGTGCCGAGGTGCCGGCACTGCGCGCTATTTGTGCGCCCTTGCCAGGCTTCATTTCAATACAATGCACCACGCTGCCCAATGGGATATTGCGCAGCGGCAAACTATTACCGACTTTTATCGGTGCGCTCCGGCCTGACACTAACTCATGGCCCGCATTAACGCCCTTGGGCGCAATGATGTAACGCCGCTCGCCATCGGCATACACTAACAGTGCAATAAAGGCGCTGCGATTGGGATCGTACTCCAGGCGCTCGACCTTGGCGACAATGCCATCTTTATCACGACGAAAATCAACCTTGCGATAGTGCTGCTTGTGTCCGCCGCCAATATGCCGGGTCGTAATACGCCCTTTGTTATTGCGCCCACCGGACTTTGACTTCTTCTCTAACAGCGGCTTGTAGGGTTCGCCCTTGTGCAAATCGGCATTGACGACCTTGACAACGAAGCGTCGACCGGCCGACGTGGGTTTAGCTTTAACTATGGGCATTGGGTTACCTTAACTTGCCACTGTAAAGTCAATTGAATGGCCCTGCTCTAAAGACACGTAGGCCTTTTTCCAACTCGGCTTGCGGCTAAAACCGTAGCGGTTGCGTTTCAGCTTGCCTTTCACATGCAGGGTTTGCACACCGGTTACTTTGACCTTAAACAGTTGTTCCACCGCGATTTTCACCTCGGATTTAGTGGCAGTACCGTCCACCCTGAACACATACTGATTATCCATTTCAGTGCGTAACGTTGACTTTTCAGACACATGCGGACTGTGCAGCACGGTAAAGACGCGCTCTGGATTCATCCCAGCATCTCCTCAAACTTTTTGACTGCGGGTACCGTAATCAATACCTTGTCGTAAGCGATCAAACTCACCGGGTCGACACCGGCAACATCGCTCACCGAAACCTTGTGCAGATTGCGCGCCGATAGGTACAGGTTCTCGGACACTTCGTGGCCTATAATCAGTACGCTGTCGAGCTGCATTGCGGCCAGCTTCTGCGCGAGCAACTTAGTTTTTGGCTGATCGACACTAAAGTCTTCGACAATGACCAGCCGGTTGTTGCGCGCCAATTCTGAAACGATGGAACGCAGCGCCGCACGGTACATCTTGCGGTTAACTTTGTGGCTGTGATCCTGCGGCTGCGCGGCAAAGGTCACACCACCGCTACGCCAAATCGGGCTACGGCTGGTGCCGGCCCGGGCCCGGCCGGTGCCTTTCTGGCGCCACGGCTTGCTGCCACCGCCGCGCACTGCGGCTCGATTCTTTTGCGCACGCGTGCCTTGCCGAGCTCCCGCCAAATAAGCCACTACAACCTGGTGAACCAGATCTTCATTGTATTCTTTTGCAAACGTAGCGTCTGAAACTTGAAGCGTCCCAGCCGCATTATTACCGGGCGTCGCAATTGCCAATTCCATTGCGTTTCTCCGCTCGAATTACTTGTTAGCCGTTTTAACGGCGGGGCGAACAATTACATCGCCACCCGGGGCACCAGGAATTGCACCTTTAATTAACAACAGGTTGCGCTCGGCATCCACTCTTATGACTTCCAGAGTTTGCACCGTAACTCGCGCAGCGCCCATATGACCCGACATTTTCTTACCCTTCCATACGCGGCCCGGTGTTTGGCACTGCCCGATAGAACCGTTGGAACGGTGTGATAGCGAGTTGCCGTGGGTCATATCTTGCGCATGGAAGTTCCAGCGCTTGATGCCACCTTGAAAACCCTTACCTTTGGACTGGCCGGTAACATCGACTTTTTGCCCTGCCTCGAAAGCCTCCACAGTCAAAGAGGCACCGACCCCTAGCTCTTCGTTGGCCTCTGGCAATGGAAACTCCCACAGCCCATGACCCGCGGCAACTTCAGCTTTGGCGAAATGACCGGCCTGGGGCTTATTAATCCGCGACGCACGACGCTCGCCAGCAGTGACCTGCAACGCATCGTAGCCGTCACGTTCTTTGTTTTTGACCTGAGTGATGCGATTGGGCAATGCCTCAATCACGGTAACCGGGATGGATTCACCGTCTCCGGTGAAAACGCGAGTCATACCGCTTTTACGTCCGACTATACCAATCGTCATTGTCTTTCCTCTCAGTGTACGGGGCTATCACCCGCTATGGCCGCCCATTGCAGAGCGTTACACAATAACCTGGTGGGAACCAGGTACTATCCGCCGCTATGTTCAGCCGAGGCTGATTTGCACTTCTACGCCAGCCGCCAAGTCGAGCTTCATCAAAGCGTCAACGGTTTTCTCCGTTGGCTCAACGATATCCAGCAGGCGCTTGTGCGTGCGGATTTCATATTGATCACGCGCGTCTTTATTGACGTGCGGCGAGATCAATACCGTAAAACGTTCTTTGCGGGTTGGTAAGGGAATCGGGCCTTTGACCTGTGCGCCGGTGCGCCGGGCAGTTTCCACGATTTCTTGCGTGGAAGAATCGATCAGCCGGTGGTCAAACGCTTTTAAACGGATGCGAATACGTTGATTTTGCATTTGACTGGAATTCCAATACTGAATTAAGCTTTAGCTCTGCTTGCACGGGAATGACCGTGCAAAAAGGAAGCGGAATTTTAATGTCGACCTTGCACACTGTCAAGGAGAACCGCCTTTATTTCTTGTTTTTATCTCAGGTATTTATGCCACAAAGCTAAAGCATATGGCGCGACTGGTGTAGAGATAAAGAGGCAATAGCGAAGAGTAAATCCCGCGCAGCATAAAAGGCTTCAGGGCAAGCCTTTTATGCTGCGGTTGGCTGCTATTGCTCGATTACTGATCACTCAATAATTTTGGCCACGACACCAGCCCCTACCGTGCGGCCGCCTTCGCGGATCGCAAAGCGCAAACCGTCTTCCATCGCGATCGGCGCGATCAGCGTGACATTCATCTGCACGTTGTCGCCCGGCATCACCATCTCAACGCCTTCCGGTAACTCGCAAGCACCCGTCACATCCGTGGTCCGAAAATAAAACTGTGGCCGGTAGCCTTTGAAGAACGGCGTATGCCGACCGCCTTCATCCTTGCTCAATACATACACTTCCGCTTCAAACTGCGTGTGCGGGTTGATCGAACCAGGCTTGGCCAGCACTTGACCACGCTCCACGTCCTCGCGCTTGGTGCCGCGCAGCAGAACGCCAACGTTCTCGCCTGCCCGGCCTTCATCCAGCAGCTTGCGGAACATCTCAACGCCCGTACACGTGGTCTTCTCGGTGGCCTTGATACCGACGATTTCAATCTCTTCGCCGATTTTCACAATGCCGCGCTCAACCCGGCCCGTGACCACGGTGCCACGACCCGAAATCGAAAATACGTCTTCGATCGGCATCAAAAACGGCTGGTCAATCGCCCGTTCCGGTTCGGGAATGTAGGAATCCAGCGTTTCCACCAGCTTTTGCACCGACGGCATACCCATATCGGACGTGTCGCCTTCCAGCGCTTTCAGCGCAGAGCCAATGATGATCGGCGTGTCATCACCCGGAAATTCGTACTGATCCAGCAGTTCACGCACTTCCATTTCAACCAGTTCTAACAACTCTTCGTCGTCGACCATATCGGCCTTGTTCATATAAACAACAATGTACGGCACCCCCACCTGACGCGACAGCAAAATGTGCTCGCGCGTTTGTGGCATCGGGCCGTCGGCGGCGCTGACCACCAGGATGGCGCCGTCCATTTGCGCGGCACCGGTGATCATGTTTTTTACGTAATCGGCGTGGCCCGGACAGTCAACGTGCGCGTAGTGGCGTGCCGGGGAGTCGTATTCCACGTGCGACGTGGCTATGGTAATCCCCCGTTCGCGCTCTTCCGGGGCGTTGTCGATGCCGTCAAAGGCAACCGCTTCGCCGCCATACGCTTCCGCGCACACCCGCGTCAGCGCCGCCGTCAGCGTCGTTTTACCATGGTCTACATGGCCGATGGTGCCCACATTCACATGCGGCTTGGTGCGTTCGAACTTTTCCTTTGACACGATCTTTACCTCTTTTTCAAATAGTTAAAGGATTACAGCAATCGCTTATCGATAACGAATGAAAGTTAACCCGCCTTGCTTTTCGCGATGATCTCTTCGGCGATATTATTTGGCGCTTCGGCGTATTTCAAGAACTCCATGGAATAAGTGGCGCGCCCCTGCGTCGCCGAGCGCAAATCAGTCGCATAACCAAACATTTCTGCCAGCGGCACTTCGGCATTCACGACCTTGCCCGATGCCATGTCATCCATACCCTGGATCAGACCGCGACGGCGATTCAAATCACCGACCACATCGCCCATATTTTCTTCAGGCGTGACTACCTCAACCTTCATGACCGGCTCCAGCAAAACCGCACCACCATACTTGGTGAGGTCCTTGGTCGCCAGCGAACCGGCTATTTTAAATGCCATCTCGCTGGAATCTACATCGTGGAAGGAGCCATCGTATAAACTGGCCTTGACGCCCAGCAACGGATAGCCGGCGAGCACGCCATTTTGCAGTTGTTCTTCAATACCTTTACCAACCGCCGGAATATACTCTTTTGGAATGGTGCCGCCAACAATCTCATTGACAAATTCCAGGGCGTCGGCCGCCTCGTCTTCGCTGGGTTCAAAGCGAATCCATACGTGCCCGTATTGGCCGCGACCACCCGATTGGCGCACGAATTTCCCCTCGATTTCGCAGGTGTTCTTAATCGCTTCGCGATAAGCCACTTGCGGCTTACCGATATTTGCTTCGACGCCAAATTCACGCCGCATACGATCGACCAGTACATCGAGATGCAGCTCGCCCATGCCGGAGATAATGGTCTGACCACTTTCTTCGTCAGTATGCACGCGAAACGACGGGTCTTCCTGCGCCAGCTTGCTCAGCGCAATACCCATTTTTTCCTGGTCGACCTTGGTTTTCGGCTCCACCGCCACCGAAATGACCGGCTCAGGAAATTCCATACGCTCCAGCGTAATAACATTCGTTAAGCTGCACAGCGTGTCGCCGGTTGTGACGTCTTTAAGCCCCACCGCCGCCGCGATATCACCTGCCAGCACTTGCTTGATCTCCTCCCTGTTGTTGGCGTGCATTTGCACCATGCGGCCAACGCGTTCTTTCTTGCTCTTCACCGAGTTATAAATAGTATCGCCACTATTCAGCGTGCCGGAATACACGCGGAAAAACGTTAAGGTGCCAACGAACGGGTCGGTTGCGATTTTAAACGCTAACGCCGAAAAAGGCGCCTTGTCGTCAGCCGGGCGCGCCTCGATGGTTTCTTCGTCGTCCAATGTGCCTTCAATGGCCTTCACATCGACCGGCGCCGGCATGAATTCAATCACGCCGTCCAGCACCGCTTGCACGCCTTTGTTTTTGAAAGCCGAGCCACCGAGCACCGGCACGATTTCGCTGGCCAGCGTGCGCAAGCGAATGCCTTGCTTTATTTCTTCTTCGCTGAACTTGATGCCTTCCAGGTATTTTTCCATCAGCTCGTCAGTCGCTTCCGCCGCTGCTTCAACCACCTGCTCATGCATGGCTTCACATTCAGCGAGCATATCGGCCGGAACATCCTCATACTCGAAGGTCATGCCCTGATCATCTTCACTCCAGATGATTGCCTTCATTTTGATCAGGTCAACAACGCCCTTGAATTTCTCTTCGGCGCCGATCGTCATCTGCAGGGGCAAGGGATTGGCGCCAAGGCGATCCTTAAGCTGGTCGACCACCATTTTGAAATCGGCGCCGGCCCGATCCATTTTATTGACAAAGACCAAGCGCGGCACTTCGTAGCGGTTCGCCTGACGCCACACTGTTTCCGTTTGCGGTTGCACGCCGGAAGACCCACACAACACCACCACCGCACCGTCGAGCACGCGCAGAGAGCGCTCAACTTCAATCGTGAAGTCCACGTGCCCCGGCGTATCGATAATATTGATGCGGTGCTGATCAAACTGCGCCTGCATTCCCGACCAGAAGCAGGTCGTGGCAGCCGACGTAATGGTAATACCACGCTCTTGCTCCTGCTCCATCCAGTCCATCACCGCGGCACCGTCATGCACCTCGCCTATTTTGTGCGACAAGCCTGTGTAGAACAGAACACGTTCTGTGGTCGTGGTTTTACCCGCGTCTACGTGTGCAACAATACCGATATTACGGTAGCGCGAAATCGGGGTTTTACGTGCCACTGGTAAATTCCTCGTTGATCCTTACGGCTGACTATAAAAATAATAGTGTTCGAAACGTCGTTTCTAAAAACGATAGTGCGAAAAGGCTTTATTGGCCTCCGCCATGCGGTGCACATCTTCTCGTTTTCTCACTGCACTGCCACGGCGTTGCGATGCATCAATGATCTCGCCGGCCAGCCGCTGAGCCATGGATTTTTCGCCACGCGCGCGCGCGCACTCAACCATCCAGCGCATCGCCAAGGCGTTACGCCGCGCCGGGCGTACTTCGACTGGCACCTGATAGGTTGCACCACCGACGCGGCGCGATTTGACCTCAACGGCGGGCGCAATATTTTCCAGCGCCGCTGTAAACGCCTCCAAAGGATCGGTACCCAGTTTTTGCTGCACGCTATCGAACGCGCCATAGACGATGCGTTCCGCCAGCGATTTTTTACCGCTGACCATCACGTGATTCATAAACTTGGCTAGGGTGACGTCCCCAAATTTGGGGTCGGGGAGGATCTCGCGTTTCGCAACGACTCTTCTGCGTGGCATATTGTAGCTCTCTGTTCTTCAGGTTTACCCAGGAACCAATAGCCCTGGCCTTACTTCCAGCCGCGAGGCTGGCATGATGAGTAGCGCTTAGGTTTTAGGGCGCTTGGTACCGTATTTGGAGCGGCCTTGCTTTCGGTCGGCGACGCCGGAGGTATCGAGGCTGCCGCGCACCGTATGGTAGCGCACACCGGGTAAATCTTTTACCCGGCCGCCGCGAATCAACACGACACTGTGTTCTTGCAAGTTATGGCCTTCACCACCGATATAAGAACTCACTTCGTAGCCATTGGTGAGCCGTACCCGGCACACTTTTCGCAGTGCGGAATTCGGCTTTTTCGGTGTTGTGGTGTACACGCGGGTGCATACTCCACGCCGCTGCGGACAGGCCTGCAAGGCCGGCACACCGCTCTTGGCAACTTTGCGTTTGCGCGGTTTGCGCACCAATTGATTGATTGTGGCCATTAACGACTCCGGAGAAACTGACACGCACCTGGCAAGTGCACCGCCATATCAACTAAAAAAATAACAATAACAGCAAAACCCCGAAAATCGGGAGGGCGCAGTTTAAATAGGGCGCTGGTTCGCGTCAAGGATATTCTGCGGGATTGGCGCCCACACCGGCACCATCGTTCAGCAACGTGGCAAAATCACATTGTAAGGGGCACTAGAACAGAAACGTCATCATAATACCGATATGATCGCCGTCGACATTGGGGCCGCGAAACGGATCTTCGGGCTCGTATTCTATGCTGGTAAAACGTGCACCCAGCGCAAAGAACGCGGTCACGCGAAAATCGTATTGCACGACGAAGCCGGTTGCATCGTCAAATTCCACGCGGTCTTCGGGTAAAAAATCGATATCAACATCGAACTCCGGATCCAGATGACGGGTCACACCGACCCCAATGCGATGCCGATCTATCGAATAAAAAGCCAGCAACTCCAGCGGCTTGCGCGAAAACTCAGTATCGCCATTGTCGGCAAAAATGCCGTCCGTATGATAGCCAAGGGTAGCTTGAAACTGCAAAGGGGAATTGTAGAACTGGTAGGCCGCGCCGACCGCAAAAACGACGGATTCACCCGCCCTGACGTCTTCATCGTCATCGCCGAAAAAGTCATCCTCGACCTCCACCTCAATCAGTTCATCGCCACCAAAGGTCAGCCCAAGGGAGCCAACAAAGTTCCAGCCGTTATGGTTGTAGGCGCGTTGCGCCGGTCGCAGGTCTTCGTGCGCCACAACCATTTGACTGCATGGCAGCGCGAGTAGCAAAGAGGTACAGATGGCATGTTTGAGCTTAAGCATATAACTGCTCTCCTCCTGGCGTATTTATCGCCGGTAGAAACTAGTATGGTTTTTCCTGATGAACCCCGCCTGAACCATCGATCGTTCAGAAAAGCAACGACGCTGCATATAGCTTAAAATTCAACCACTCTGAGCCGCTTACAACACCATTCCCGCAGCTTTGCGCAACGAGTCGATATCGCCATGAACCAACAGCTACATTAACAAGAATCTAAACGTTACAGCAGGAGTGACGAGCTACGCGAGTAATTCCCGCATACCGTGTTTGGAAAAAGAAGGCCAGGGACTCCGACCAGAGCCCCTGAGCAAGGTTACTACGTGTCGCTGCTTAAAGCCTCGGTCAACGCGGCTTCCACGTCGCTGGCGCTGACGCTTTCCTGCGACTGTTCGAGCATTTTCTGTCGTTTGCGCTCAGCGTGATAGGTCAGACCCGTGCCGGCAGGAATCAAACGACCAACCACGACGTTTTCCTTCAGGCCGCGCAAATGGTCGACCTTGCCGGTCACGGCAGCCTCGGTGAGAACACGCGTGGTTTCCTGGAACGATGCCGCTGAAATAAAGCTCTCGGTAGCCAGTGACGCCTTGGTAATACCGAGTAGAACACGCGCGTATTTGGCAGGAACTTTGTCTTCTGCCTGCAGACGCTCGTTTTCTTCCAGCACACGGGTGAATTCGATTTGCTCGCCTTTGATCAGACTCGAGTCCCCCGACGCAGAGATTTCTACCTTGCGTAGCATTTGCCGAACAATAACCTCAACGTGCTTGTCGTTGATCTTCACACCTTGCAGCCGATACACATCCTGAATCTCATTGGAGATGTATTTCGCCAGCTCTTCTACGCCTTTCAAGCGCAAAATATCGTGGGGCGTGGGCGGGCCTTCGGAGACCACCTCGCCTTTCTCGATATGCTCGCCCTCAAACACAGTCATGGTACGCCATTTCGGAATCAGCACTTCGTAGTGATCACTGCCGTCGATGGGATTGACCCCGTCGATAGGCGTGATGACCAGGCGGCGCTTGCCCTTGGTTTCTTTGCCGAAACTCACGGTACCGCTAATTTCTGCCAATATGGCCGGCTCTTTCGGTTTGCGCGCTTCGAACAAATCGGCCACACGCGGCAAACCGCCGGTAATGTCGCGAGTTTTTGAACCTTCCTGTGGAATCCGCGCGATAACATCACCAACGGCCACGGCGACGCCGTCCTCGAGGCTGACTATCGCTTGCGCCGGCAAAAAGTAGTGCGCCGGTACGTTGGTGCCGGCGAGACACAAAGCCTTGCCTTCGCCGTCAACTAGCGTGACCGCCGGTCGAATATCTTTTCCCGCTGCGGGTCTTTCGGACGGGTCCATTACCGAAATACTGCTTAACCCGGTTAATTCGTCGGTTTGATGCTTGACGGTGATGCTCTCTTCCATGCCCTCAAAGCGCACCTGGCCCTCCACTTCGGTAACAATCGGGTGCGTATGCGGATCCCAGGTGGCAACGATTTGGCCCGCTTTTACTTCGGCGTTGTCCTGCACCTTGACAATGGCGCCATACGGAAGCTTGTAGCGCTCACGCTCACGACCGGCATGATCGGTCACCGCCAGCTCCCCGGAACGCGATACCGCGACAAGATGGCCGCTCGGCTGCTCAACGAACTTGAGGTTGTGCAGGCGCACATGACCATCCTGCTTGACTTGTACGCTGTCGATTGCGGTTGCACGCGACGCAGCCCCACCAATATGGAAGGTACGCATGGTCAGCTGGGTACCGGGCTCGCCGATCGATTGCGCCGCGACAACACCGACTGCCTCGCCCATGTTAGCAATGTGGCCGCGCGCCAAATCGCGCCCGTAACACATGGCACAGATACCATGGCGGGTTTCGCACGTGATCGCAGAACGTACGAGGATTTCGTCAACCGCGATATCTTCCAGCTGATCGACCCATTTCTCATCGATCATTGTGCCGGCCTCAAGCGCAATAGCGTCGCTACCCGGCTCTATCACATCACGCGCCACCACCCGACCCAGCACGCGATCGCCCAACTTGTTAATAATATCGCCGCCTTCAATAACGGGCGTCATCAACAGCCCATCATCAGTACCACAATCGTCTTCGGTGATCACCAGGTCCTGCGCCACGTCAACGAGGCGACGGGTGAGATACCCCGAGTTGGCGGTTTTCAACGCCGTGTCGGCCAGACCTTTACGTGCACCGTGGGTAGAAATAAAATACTGCAACACCGACAGGCCTTCACGGAAGTTAGCAGTAATAGGCGTTTCGATGATCGACCCGTCCGGCTTCGCCATCAAACCACGCATACCCGCCAATTGCCTAATTTGCGCGGGGCTGCCACGGGCGCCAGAGTCGGCGTACATAAATACCGAGTTGAAGGAATCCTGTTTCTCTTCTTCGCCCTCACGGTTAGCGACCGTTTCCGTCGCTATGCCCTCCATCATGGCCTTCGCAACCAGATCGTTGGCGCGCGACCAAATATCGATAACCTTGTTGTATTTTTCACCCTGCGTAACCAGGCCGGACGCGTACTGCGCCTCGATCTCCCTGACTTCTTCCTCGGCAGTATGGATGATTTGTGATTTTGATTCCGGAATGACGAAATCGTTAACGCCGATCGAAGCACCCGAGCGAGTCGAATAATTGTAGCCCATGTACATTAGCTGATCGGCAAAGATCACCGTCTCTTTCAACCCGACCGTGCGATAGCACTGGTTGATTAAACGTGAAATCGCCTTTTTGACTAACGGCTGATTGGCCAGTTCAAACGGCAGGCCGTCGGGCACGATCTCCCACAACAGAGCGCGCCCGGTCGTGGTATCGACAACGCGGCGATCTTCCCTGCGATTGCCCTCATCGTCAATGATCACCTCATCAATACGCACCTTGATGCGCGACTGCAGACCTACATGGCCACCGCCATAGGCGCGATCCACTTCTTCAATATTGGCAAACAGCATGCCTTCGCCTTTACCGTTGATACGATCACGCGTCATGTAGTACAGGCCCAACACTACGTCTTGCGAGGGCACGATGATCGGCTCACCATTGGCCGGCGACAGGATGTTGTTGGTTGACATCATCAAGGAGCGCGCTTCAAGCTGCGCCTCAATGGTCAACGGCACGTGCACGGCCATTTGGTCGCCGTCGAAGTCGGCGTTATAGGCCGCGCACACCAGCGGGTGCAATTGAATTGCCTTGCCTTCAATCAACACCGGTTCAAACGCTTGTATTCCCAGTCTGTGCAAGGTGGGCGCGCGGTTCAACAACACCGGATGTTCGCGAATAACGTCAGCCAGCACGTCCCACACTTCTGGCGGCTCGCGCTCAACCATCTTCTTGGCGGCCTTAATGGTGGTTGCCCAACCTTTAGCTTCCAGTTTGCCGAACACAAACGGCTTAAATAGCTCCAGCGCCATTTTTTTCGGTAGACCGCACTGGTGCAAACGCAGCGTGGGACCAACGACAATAACCGACCGGCCGGAGTAATCGACACGTTTGCCCAGCAGGTTCTGGCGGAACCGACCCTGCTTGCCCTTGATCATATCGGCCAACGATTTCAGCGGGCGCTTGTTGGAACCGGTAATAGCGCGCCCACGACGACCGTTGTCGAGCAGTGCATCGACCGACTCCTGCAGCATACGCTTTTCGTTACGCACGATGATGTCGGGCGCATTCAGTTCTAACAGGCGCTTCAAGCGATTGTTGCGATTAATCACACGGCGGTACAAATCGTTCAAATCCGACGTAGCAAAACGGCCGCCGTCCAGCGGTACCAGCGGACGCAAATCCGGTGGCAGAACCGGCAAGGCGGTCATGATCATCCACTCCGGGCGATTGCCAGAATCACGGAAAGCTTCGAGCAGCTTCAAGCGTTTCGACAGTTTCTTGATCTTGGTTTCGGAGTTGGTCTCTGGAATTTCGTCGCGCAGGCGGATAACTTCAGCATCGAGGTCAATTTCCAGCATCATTTTCTGGATGGCCTCGGCACCCATCTTGGCGGAAAAGTCATCGCCAAATTCTTCCATCGCTTCGAAGTACTGCTCATCGGTCAGCAGCTGGCCGCGCTCTAGCGTCGTCAACCCCGGGTCAATCACGACATAAGACTCAAAATACAAAATGCGCTCGATATCGCGCAGCGTCATGTCCAGCAGCAAACCAATACGCGATGGCAATGATTTCAAAAACCAGATATGCGCTACCGGGCTAGCCAGTTCGATGTGCCCCATGCGCTCGCGACGCACTTTGGTCAGGGCCACTTCAACGCCGCATTTTTCGCAAATCACACCGCGGTGCTTCAGGCGCTTGTACTTGCCACACAAGCACTCGTAGTCTTTCACCGGGCCAAAGATTTTGGCGCAGAACAGGCCATCGCGCTCAGGCTTGAACGTGCGGTAATTGATGGTTTCCGGTTTCTTGACCTCACCGAAAGACCAAGAACGAATCGTCTCCGGCGAGGCCAAACCTATGCGAATCAGATCGAATTCTTCTTCCTGTCCTTGAGACTTCAATATATTGAGCAAGTCTTTCAAAGCCGTTCTCCCGCTTGTCTGCGTTTTTTTGGCCGGGCCTTAAGACCCGGTTACTGTCTCTTTACTTACTTCTCGCTTTGCAGCTCGATATCGATGCCTAGCGAGCGAATCTCCTTAATCAGCACGTTAAACGATTCCGGCATGCCGGCCTCCATGCGATGGTCGCCATCGACGATGTTTTTATACATTTTGGTACGACCGGCAACGTCGTCAGATTTCACTGTCAGCATCTCCTGCAGGGTGTAGGCGGCACCATAGGCTTCCAGCGCCCACACTTCCATTTCGCCGAAGCGCTGACCACCAAATTGTGCCTTACCACCCAACGGTTGCTGGGTCACCAGGCTGTAGGAGCCAGTGGAGCGGGCATGCATTTTGTCGTCCACCAGGTGGTTCAGCTTGAGCATGTACATGTAGCCTACCGTCACCGGCCGCTCAAACGGTTCGCCGCTGCGGCCATCTCTCAAGATCATCTGGCCACTTTCCGGCTGTCCCGCCAGCCTTAACAGTTTTTTGATTTCTGATTCTGCCGCGCCGTCGAACACCGCGGTCGCCATCGGCACACCAGCACGCAGATTGTCGATCAACTCTTCGAGTTCGGGTAGCTTGAGGCTTTTCAGGTCCTCGTTGCGACCGGCGCCGTCGTTGTAAATCTGGTCAAGAAAACTGCGAATTTCTTCGAGCTTGCGCTGCTGACGCACCATTTCGTCAATCTTTTCGCCGAGGCCTTTAGCCGCCAGCCCCAGGTGGGTTTCCAGAACCTGACCAACGTTCATGCGTGACGGCACGCCGAGCGGGTTCAGCACGATGTCAACAGGCTCGCCATTTTCATCGTAGGGCATGTCTTCAATCGGCACGATTGCCGAGATCACGCCTTTGTTACCATGGCGACCCGCCATCTTGTCACCCGGTTGAATACGGCGCTTAATGGCAAGATAAACTTTTACCACCTTGAGCACACCAGGCGCCAGATCATCGCCGCTGTGCCGTTTCTTTTTCTTGTCTTCGAAACGGTCAGCTTGCGATTTCTTCAGTTCAGCCACTTGTTTTTCGGCGGCCTCGATTTGCTGATTAAGACCATCGTCAGACATGCGCAGCTTAAACCACTGCTCTCTCTCAAGAGCGTTCAACTCGTCGCCATGCAACGCGACGCCTTTCGTCACACCGACCGGTGCCGAGGTGACCTTATTGCCTACCAGCAAACCGCGCAAACGCGAGTAGGTGGCCTCCTCAACAATGCGGTATTCGTCGTTCAGGTCTTTGCGGTAGTCATCAAGCTGCATTTGTTCGATTTCCAGCGCACGCTGGTCTTTCTGCAAGCCGTCGCGGGTGAACACCTGCACATCGATGACTGTGCCCTTGGTGCTGGTAGGTACGCGCTGCGATGTGTCTTTGACATCGGAGGCTTTTTCACCAAAAATGGCCCGCAGCAGCTTCTCTTCCGGCGTCAGTTGGGTTTCACCCTTGGGTGTTACCTTACCAACCAGAATATCGCCCGCATTGACTTCGGCGCCGATATAGACGATACCCGACTCGTCGAGCTTGCCAAGCGCACCTTCCGACACGTTGGGAATATCCGCTGAAATCTCTTCAGGCCCGAGCTTGGTATCACGCGCGATGCAGGTTAATTCCTGAATATGTATGGTCGTGAATCGATCTTCTTTGACAACCCGCTCGGATACCAGGATGGAATCCTCAAAGTTAAAACCATTCCACGGCATAAAGGCGATGCGTATGTTTTGACCCAGCGCCAGTTCGCCTTTGTCAATAGACGGGCCATCGGCCAGAATATCATTGCGCTGAATCGAATCACCAAGGGCAACCACCGGGCGCTGATTAATGCAGGTGTTCTGGTTAGATCGTGTGTACTTGGTCAAGTTATAGATATCAACGCCGGCCTCGCCTTCGCCAATTTCCTTTTCATTAACCCGCACCACGATGCGACTGGCATCCACGCTTTCAACCTTGCCGCCACGCCGGGCAACCACGCACACGCCAGAGTCGCGCGCTACCGTGCGCTCCATACCGGTACCCACCAGCGGTTTTTGGGTCAGCAGCGTCGGTACGGCTTGACGCTGCATGTTGGACCCCATCAACGCGCGGTTAGCATCGTCGTGCTCCAAAAATGGAATCAGTGATGCAGCAACCGATACCACCTGCTTCGGCGACACATCCATAAAGCTGATGCGCTCCGGAGCCATGACGGTAAATTCGTTTTGGTGCCGAACGGCGACCAGGTCTTCGGTGAACTGACCCTTATCGTTAAGCGACGCCGACGCCTGCGCAATCACGTATTCGCTTTCGTTAATGGCCGATAAATATTCGATGTCATCCGTGACTTTACCGTCGACCACCTTGCGGTACGGGCTTTCGAGAAAGCCATAATCGTTGGTGCGGGCGTAACTCGCCAACGAGTTAATCAAACCGATGTTAGGCCCTTCCGGCGTTTCAATGGGGCAGACACGACCGTAATGCGTTGGATGCACATCGCGTACTTCAAACCCGGCTCTTTCGCGAGTCAAGCCACCCGGCCCCAAAGCCGACACGCGCCGCTTGTGGGTGACCTCGGACAAGGGATTGTTCTGGTCCATAAACTGCGACAGTTGACTGGAACCGAAGAATTCTTTCACGGCCGCCGCAACCGGCTTGGCATTGATTAAGTCCTGCGGCATAAGGCCTTCCGACTCGGCCATGCTCAAGCGCTCTTTCACGGCTCTTTCAACGCGCACAAGACCAACGCGGAACTGATTCTCGGCCATTTCACCAACCGAACGTACGCGGCGGTTACCCAGGTGGTCGATGTCATCGACCATGCCTTTGCCATTGCGTATATTGATCAAGTTTTTCAGTACGTCAACGATGTCTTCCTTACTCAGTGTACCCTCGCCCGTCGTTGCTTCCCGACCCAGGCGGCGATTAAATTTCATGCGCCCAACATCGGAAAGATCGTAACGCTCCGGCACGAAGAACAAGTTTCTGAACAGGTTCTCCGCCGCGTCTTTGGTCGGCGGCTCACCCGGGCGCATCATGCGGTAAATTTCAACCAGACCTTCGAGCTGATTGGTGGTCGGGTCGCTGCGCAAGGTATCTGATATAAACGGCCCGCAATCCAGATCATTGGTGTATAAGGTTTCAATTTCCTTAATGCCTGCCTCGGCCAGTTTGTCGAGAACTTCGGGCGTGATTTCCGTGTTGCACTCGATCAGTACTTCACCGGTTTCGGCGTCTATCGTGTCCTTAGCCAAAGCGCGACCGAGCATATACTCAGCGGGTACTTCCAGCTTTGTGATTTTCGCCTTTTCCATTTGGGTAATGAAGCGCGCGGTAATGCGACGGCCTTGTTCAACCAGAATTTCGCCTTGTTTGTCTTTAATATCGAAGGCTGCGGCTTCACCGCGCAGGCGATGCGCGACCAGCTTCAGGGAAAAGCCGCCGTTTTTATCGACATAAAACGTATTGGTCTCAAAAAACAGGTCGAGAATTTCCTGTGTGGTATAACCGAGCGCACGCAGCAATACAGTAGCGGGCAATTTGCGGCGCCGGTCAATGCGCACAAAGGCCACGTCTTTTGGATCGAATTCGAAATCCAGCCACGAGCCACGGTAAGGAATCACCCGCGCCGAATACAGCAACTTGCCGGACGAATGCGTTTTGCCCTTGTCGTGGTCGAAGAATACACCGGGTGAGCGATGTAACTGTGAAACGATCACCCGCTCGGTGCCGTTAATCACAAACGTTCCGTTGTCAGTCATCAAGGGGATTTCACCCATATACACTTCTTGTTCTTTGATGTCCTTGATCGCCTTATTACTCGATTCTTTATCGTAGATGATCAGCCGCACCTTGACCCGCAGCGGCACCGCGTAGGTAACTCCGCGTAGCTGGCATTCCTTCACATCGAACACGGGCGTACCGAGCCGGTAGGCGACGTATTCGAGCGCGGCACTGCCAGAATAGCTGACAATGGGGAACACAGATTTAAACGCGCCGTTCAAACCAAAGTCTTTGCGTTGGTTTGGCGGGGTATCGGATTGGGTAAACTTGCGGTACGAGTCCAACTGAATGGCCAACAAAAAGGGCAATTCCATCGCACTTGGCAGCTTACTAAAATCCTTGCGAATGCGTTTCTTCTCAGTGTATGAGTACACCATTAGCGCTCCTCACGAATGTGTCTTTGAATATCCCGCGCGCGAATTGCGCGGCAACGGGACGGTGCATAAGGCACCTTGTTGTATTCCCGCTAACACCAACAGCCAACGGCTTGCACGGTCGGCTGTTGGTGAGCGGCGCTGCAATCACTCACAGCGTTACTTGAGTTCAACCGTCGCGCCAGCTTCCTCGAGTTGCTTCTTGGCTTCTTCGGCTTCCGCTTTGGGGGCGGCTTCCTTGATCGTCGACGGGGCGCCATCAACCCGGTCTTTGGCTTCTTTCAAGCCCAGACCGGTAATAGCGCGTACCGCTTTAATGACATTGACTTTTTTCTGGCCAATACTGACCAGTACAACGTCAAAATCTTCTTTCTCGACTGCGGCTTCGCCACCGCCATCACCACCAGCGGGGCCGGCGACCGCTACCGCTGCCGCGGCAGACACACCAAATTTTTCTTCCATTGCCGAAATGAGTTCGACAATTTCCATCACGCTCATTTCTGAGATCGCTTCTAATACATCATCTTTGCTAAGAGCCATGACTCTTTGTCTCCTGAATTGTTAGACTATGTTTGTCTGGAAACAGGCGTCCTCGGCAATTGCTCCATGCATTGCCCGACCTACTGCATCCACGCAGTCGTGCCTGTTTCCTAAGGATGCTACGCAAAAGCGCGCTTTGCTTCGCCGCCATCTCCACTGACTTACGTCATCGGAAATGGCGGCATATCCCCTACGCCGCGCCACCACTCACTTAAGCGGCTTCTTGTTTCTGGTCGCGTAGCGCTGCTAGGGTGCGTACCAATTTGCCCGGCACTTCATTTATCGTGCGGGCAAGCTTCGTCACCGGTGCCTGCATCACACTCATCAATGTCGCCAGACCTTGATCACGTGTTGGCAGCGTGGCCAACACATCGAGCTGATTCGCCTCCAGCAACTCACCACCAACCGCAAGCGCTTTCACTTCAAATTTGTCATTCGCCTTGGCGAAATCCTTGAATATCCGCGCCGCCGCGCCCGGTTCCTCCATCGAGAATCCAAACAGGGTTGGACCAACCAAAGCGCTTTGCAAGCACTCGTACTCGGTACCTTCCACTGCGCGTTTGGCCAGAGTATTGCGCACAACGCGCAAGTACACCTGGTTTTCGCGCGCCGTTTTGCGCAGACCTGTCATAGCCCCCACATCGACGCCACGAATATCGGCTAATACAGCGGATAGCGCACTGGATGCAGTCGCATTGACCTCAGCTACGATCGCTTTCTTGCCTTCGAGCCTTAATGCCACAGATTTACTCCCGTAAAACAACGATATTTACGCCTGCAAACTCCAGGTTTGCAGGCCCCACGGGGAACAAATCCAATAAAATCGGATTGGGTTCCACCATCTGCGCAGGTAAATAGTTGGCTCGATGAGTCGACTACAACATTAAGCCTTGCGGCACCTGCGGTCTCCGACGGCCTTGATGTATACAACATCAACGACCCCAAAGTTCGCTAAGGACAGCGTTAGTACTGCCCATTACACATTTGCGCGCCAATTAGACGTTAAGGCTGGCCTGGTCAATCGTCAACCCCGGCCCCATAGTCGTCGACAGCGTGATCTTGCCCAGATACACGCCTTTTGAAGCGGCTGGCTTGCCTTTCTTCAAATCATTCAATAGCGCTTCAAGGTTTTCTTGTACCGCCTTTACGTCGAAGCCGACACGGCCAATCGCACCATGAACAATGCCTTGCTTGTCGGTGCGATAGCGCACCTGACCGGCTTTGGCATTCTTCACGGCCGTTGCCACGTCGGGTGTGACGGTGCCGGTTTTCGGGTTTGGCATCAAACCGCGCGGACCAAGCACCGGGCCGAGGGTACCGACGACGCGCATGGCGTCCGGCGCGGCAATGACGACGTCAAAGTCCAGGCGGCCGCCTTTAATTTCCGCAGCCAACTCGTCCAAACCAACGATGTCAGCGCCCGCTTCGGTGGCAGCATCAGCATTCGCGCCTTGCGCAAACACAGCCACACGCACATCGCGGCCTGCGCCGTGCGGCAACACGGTCGCACCACGCACACCCTGATCCGATTTCTTGGCATCGATGCCAAGGTTTACCGCAACTTCGATAGCCTCTTTGAATTTAACCGACGATAATTCGTTGAGCAGATTGACCGCTTCGTCCACCGGGTACAGCTTACCGAGTTCAACCTTTTCCTGAATCGCTTTCGCTCTTTTGGATAATCGAGTCACAGCTCCACTCCTTCCACTTCGATACCCGCGCTACGCGCACTGCCGGCGATGGTACGCACTGCGGCGTCCATATCCGCAGCGGTCAGGTCCGGCATTTTAGTGGTGGCAATTTCCTCCAGCTGGGCCCGATTAACTTTGCCAACTTTGTGGGTATTCGGCGTGCCGCTGCCTTTCGCGATTCCCACCGCTTTGCGCAACAACACCGACGCCGGCGGCGTTTTCATAATAAAGGTAAAACTGCGGTCGGAGTACACCGTAATCACTACCGGAATAGGCAGGCCTTGCTCCACACTTTGTGTTTGCGCGTTAAAAGTTTTGCAGAATTCCATGATATTTACGCCGTGTTGCCCCAGCGCGGGACCTACCGGCGGGCTCGGGTTGGCTTTACCCGCCGCTACTTGCAACTTGATATAGGCTTGTACTTTTTTTGCCATAGTGGCTCTCCGTGTTTGGGTTCAAGCGCCCCGCTGCCGGCTAAAAGCGGCGCGGTAGCTCCCCTGTTATTCGCCGTTAATAGCTAACAGCCGGCACCGTATGCGCCATCAAGTGTGACAGTCTCCTTCGATCAGGCTTTTTCGACCTGGCCAAATTCCAGTTCGACCGGTGTTGAACGGCCAAAAATAAGAACCGCGACTTGCACGCGACTCTTCTCGTAATTCACCTCTTCCACTACGCCGTTAAAATCGTTGAATGGGCCTTCGGTGACGCGCACCATCTCGCCCGGTTCAAACAGCGTTTTGGGTCTTGGTTTTTCAGTGCCGTCGGCCACTCGTTGTATGATGGCCTGCGCTTCCGCTTCCGTGATCGGCGCTGGACGATCGGCCTTGCCGCCAATAAAACCCATCACGCGTGGCGTTTCCTTCACCAGGTGCCAAGTGTCGTTGTCGAGCTCCATCTCGACTAACACATAGCCGGGGAAAAACTTGCGCTCACTTTTGCGCTTTTGCCCACCGCGCATTTCAACCACTTCTTCAGTCGGCACCATGATGTCGCCGAATTTTTCCTGTATGCCAGCGAGCTCTATGCGCTCTTTCAATGCCGACCGCACTTTCTTTTCATAACCAGAAAAAGCGTGCACAACGTACCAACGTTTAGCCATGTATTGTCTTTACCCTATAATCTCAGCAACTGCCCAGCTGAGCAGTGAATCCAGCCCCCACAATAGCAGCGCCATAATCACCACTACCACCAGCACGATAGCCGTTGTTTGCAGGGTTTCCTGATGACTGGGCCACACGACTTTTCTGATTTCGGTGCGCGAACCCTGTATCAGCGACCACAGCGCCGCGCCTTTCACCGTTTGCGATGCAATGGCCATGGCCACGACGGCCAACAGCAGTAAACCAAGCACCCGATAGAGCAGCGACTCGTCTGCATACAGCGCATTGCCGGCCACTCCGGCAGCAATGGCCAAACCGACCAAAATCCACTTGATCGCATCAAAGCGACCGCTTCGTTCTTCTGCCTTAACGTTCATTTGTCGAATACGCCTTCTGTTCGCAATAGTCGTTTAGCGGTTTCGTGGCGCTAGCCATATATGGCAGGCCAGGAGGGAATCGAACCCCCAACCTACGGTTTTGGAGACCGTCGCTCTGCCAATTGAGCTACTGGCCTAATCGTACTATTGCCCGTGTACGGGTCTGTTCTATTGCGTTTTCTTGCACCACTAAACGCACTATTTGGACCCTTCTATATATTTGTCACAAAAAAAACAAGGAAGCCGAGCGGCCTATAGGCCACTCGGCTTTGCAGGACTAAACCACTATGCTTTACAACAATAAAAGCACCGGAGTTGATCACTCAATAATTTTGGCCACGACACCAGCCCCTACCGTGCGGCCGCCTTCGCGGATCGCAAAGCGCAAACCGTCTTCCATCGCGATCGGCGCGATCAGCGTGACATTCATCTGCACGTTGTCGCCCGGCATCACCATCTCAACGCCTTCCGGTAACTCGCAAGCACCCGTCACATCCGTGGTCCGAAAATAAAACTGTGGCCGGTAGCCTTTGAAGAACGGCGTATGCCGACCGCCTTCATCCTTGCTCAATACATACACTTCCGCTTCAAACTGCGTGTGCGGGTTGATCGAACCAGGCTTGGCCAGCACTTGACCACGCTCCACGTCCTCGCGCTTGGTGCCGCGCAGCAGAACGCCAACGTTCTCGCCTGCCCGGCCTTCATCCAGCAGCTTGCGGAACATCTCAACGCCCGTACACGTGGTCTTCTCGGTGGCCTTGATACCGACGATTTCAATCTCTTCGCCGATTTTCACAATGCCGCGCTCAACCCGGCCCGTGACCACGGTGCCACGACCCGAAATCGAAAATACGTCTTCGATCGGCATCAAAAACGGCTGGTCAATCGCCCGTTCCGGTTCGGGAATGTAGGAATCCAGCGTTTCCACCAGCTTTTGCACCGACGGCATACCCATATCGGACGTGTCGCCTTCCAGCGCTTTCAGCGCAGAGCCAATGATGATCGGCGTGTCATCACCCGGAAATTCGTACTGATCCAGCAGTTCACGCACTTCCATTTCAACCAGTTCTAACAACTCTTCGTCGTCGACCATATCGGCCTTGTTCATATAAACAACAATGTACGGCACCCCCACCTGACGCGACAGCAAAATGTGCTCGCGCGTTTGTGGCATCGGGCCGTCGGCGGCGCTGACCACCAGGATGGCGCCGTCCATTTGCGCGGCACCGGTGATCATGTTTTTTACGTAATCGGCGTGGCCCGGACAGTCAACGTGCGCGTAGTGGCGTGCCGGGGAGTCGTATTCCACGTGCGACGTGGCTATGGTAATCCCCCGTTCGCGCTCTTCCGGGGCGTTGTCGATGCCGTCAAAGGCAACCGCTTCGCCGCCATACGCTTCCGCGCACACCCGCGTCAGCGCCGCCGTCAGCGTCGTTTTACCATGGTCTACATGGCCGATGGTGCCCACATTCACATGCGGCTTGGTGCGTTCGAACTTTTCCTTTGACATTGGCCCGTCTCCTCAGCAGTGCCTTCCAGCGAATGCTAACAACTCGTTATACATGCGCCGACTTTAAACATTGTTTCATAAATATATAGATGGAGCTCATAACCGGATTTGAACCGGTGACCTCTTCCTTACCAAGGAAGTGCTCTACCGACTGAGCTATATGAGCAACACATGTACAGTCAAATCAATCGGTTACGTAGAGGTCGCCTATGGCTTATGGAGCGGGTAGCGGGAATCGAACCCGCATCTTCAGCTTGGAAGGCTGAGGTTCTACCATTGTACCATACCCGCTTTTTCTGCCCGCCCACGCAAGCTGCGCTCTCTTTACTGCCCCACCCCTGGCTTACTGTGGTGGAGGGGGGTGGATTCGAACCACCGAAGCTTGCGCGTCAGATTTACAGTCTGATCCCTTTGGCCACTCGGGAACCCCTCCCCAAAAAAGAGGGCGATATTCTGCTTATGAGGCCGCCCGATGTCAATGTATTTATTGAAAAAAACGCTAAAGACGACACTGGCAGAACAACGAACAATATTTAAACAGCCTGCTTGCAACGGCAGCAAGCTATTCTTTCCCCGAAACGGCAAACGAGATTTCGACATTCAATTCATTCGCGACGACGTCCAACGCGGCGCTTAGTTCATCCAGATCCAACTCTTTTGGTACATGGGCATCTGCCGCGGCCTCAAATAATGGCTCACCTGACAAGGGTGCACTGGTAACATCGCTGCGCAATTCGGTCACGTTGACGTGATGCTGCGCAAGCGCACGGGATATCTCATGCATAATACCCGGGCGATCCTGGCCGACAAGCGTGATGCTCAACGGCCGATGTTCTGTGCGTTCGGCGGCGCTTTCCGATTTTTCAACGACGATGGTAAAACCCTGGCCCTGTAGCGCGCGCAAGGCCTGCGTCAAACGCTCACGCTCACTATCGTGCACCTGAATTCTGGCAATGCCGGCGAACTTGCCCGCCAGGCAACTCATACGGCTTTCCAACCAGTTGCCGTGATGGGTCATGACAGTATGCGATAAAAGTTCGACCCGGCCTGGCTGGTCATCCACGATAAACGTCAACACAATAGAAGAATTCACGATATGCTCCTAGCGATTCGATGGTTGAGCTGTTGCTGACCACATGACTTACTCATAATCACTTAACGCCGGACAGGAACACTGCAGATTGCGATCGCCGTACACATTGTCAATGCGCCCCACCGGTGGCCAGTATTTTTCGGCGCGCAACGACGCCAGCGGATACGCCGCCGTGGCCCGCGAGTAGGTGTGCGGCCAGTCATCCGCACAGACGCTGGCGGCCGTGTGTGGCGCATTTTTCAGTGGATTGTCTTGCTGCGCCAATTCACCGCCTTGAACTGCGGCGATTTCTTGCCGAATACAAATCATGGCGTCGCAGAAACGGTCGAGTTCGAGCCGGGATTCACTTTCGGTAGGCTCGATCATAAATGTGCCCGCCACCGGCCAAGACATGGTGGGCGCATGGAAACCAAAGTCAACCAGGCGTTTGGCCACGTCTTCCACGCTGATGCCGGCGCTTTCCTTTAAGCCACGCAAGTCAACGATGCACTCGTGCGCCACCAGACCGCTGGCGCCAGTGTAAAGGACAGGATAATGCGCCGCCAGCCGCTTGGCTACGTAGTTGGCATTTAGTATCGCCACCTCGGTAGCCTGTTTGAGCCCATCGCGGCCCATCAGCTTAATATAAGTCCAACTGATAGGTAGTATGCCCGCACTTCCCCAGGCGGCCGCAGACACCGGGCCGACGGCTGCATCGGGCCCGCTCGTCGCATGACCGGGCAAAAACGGCGCCAAGTGTTTACCCACGCCAATCGGGCCAACCCCCGGGCCACCGCCACCGTGCGGAATACAAAAAGTCTTGTGCAAATTGAGATGCGACACGTCCGCCCCAAATCTACCCGGCTCACACAATCCCACCATGGCATTCAAATTGGCGCCGTCCAGATAGACCTGTCCGCCATGATCGTGGATGATTTGGCACACCTGGGTGATTTGTTGTTCGAACACGCCGTGGGTCGAGGGGTAGGTCACCATAATGGCCGCCAGATCGCGGCTATGTCGCTCAGCCTTTGCGCGCAAATCATCCAGGTCAACGTCACCCAGGTCGTCGGTGTTCACCACCACCACTCGCATGCCACACATTTGTGCGGAAGCAGGGTTAGTGCCGTGCGCCGATCCGGGAATAAGACACACTTTGCGATGACCCTCACCGCGACTGCCGTGATACGCGCTAATCGCCAACAGGCCGGCATATTCACCCTGCGAGCCGGCGTTGGGTTGCAAGGAAATCGCGTCGTAGCCGGTACAGGCGCACAGCATTTGCTCCAGCTCTGCAATCATCTGCGCGTAACCCCGCGCCTGGTCGGACGGCACGAATGGGTGCACAGCGCTGAATTCCGGCCAGCTGATGGGCAACATCTCGGTGGCGGCATTTAGCTTCATCGTGCACGAACCGAGCGGGATCATCGCCCGGTCCAACGCAATGTCCTGGTCGGCCAGGCGTCGCAGATAGCGCATCATGGCGGTTTCGGAATGATAGCTGTTAAACACAGGATGGGTGAGCACCTCATCGTCGCGCAATAGCTGCGCTGGCAGGCCGTCTGCGGATTGCGCTTCCATTTGCGCAACGTCCAGACGTTGATCGGCATCGAAAATTCGCCACAGGGTTTGCACATCTTCGATATCCACCGTTTCATCCAGCGCTATGCCGACATGCTGTGCATCAATTTGGCGCAGATTGACATGCTGCCGGCGCGCAGCTGCGTGAATTGTCGCGGTGCGGTCGCTGGTTTCAATCGTTAACGTGTCAAAGAATGTCGCATTGCCGGGCCCGTAGCCGAGGTGCTCGAGACCCGCCGCCAATACAGCGGTCATTTTTCGTACCCGCTGAGCGATGCGCCACAATCCCCGCGGCCCGTGGTAGACCGCGTACATGCCGGCAATGACCGCCAGCAGGACTTGTGCGGTACATATATTACTGGTGGCCTTTTCGCGGCGAATATGTTGCTCGCGCGTTTGCAACGCCAACCGATACGCCGGGTTGCCGTGCGCGTCGACGGAAACGCCGACCAGCCGACCGGGCAGCCCCCGTTTAAACGCTTCCCTGGTCGCCATATAGGCGGCATGCGGCCCGCCGAAACCAAGCGGCACACCGAAGCGCTGAGTCGAACCGATGGCCACATCGGCGCCAAGCTGCGCGGGAGATTTCAGCAACAGCAACGCCAGGATGTCGGCGGCCATGGTGACCAACGCTTTTCGTGCATGTGCCGCCTCGATCACGGCAGCATAATCACGCACCTCACCACTGGCACCCGGATACTGCAGCAACACGCCAAAGTAATCGTGCCGGGCCAACTCGGTCTCGGGGTCGCCAACCACAACCTTGATACCCACGGGCTCAGCACGCGTTTGCAGCACGGCGATGGATTGCGGCAGGCAGTCGCGGTCGACAAAGAACACCGCGCCTTTGGATTTGGCCATGCGTTTACTGAGGCTCATCGCTTCGGCGGCGGCGGTTGCTTCATCGAGTAGAGACGCATTCGCCAAATCCATGCCGGTGAGGTCGGTCACCATAGTCTGAAAATTGAGCAATGCTTCCAGCCGGCCCTGCGAGATCTCCGGTTGATAAGGCGTATAAGCCGTGTACCACGCCGGGTTTTCCAGCAGGTTACGCAGAATGGCGCTGGGCGTGTAACAGTTATAATAACCCTGCCCGATCAGTGATTTGTAGACCGTATTTTTGGCGGCGATTTGGCGCAGTTCGCTCAGCGCTTGCGCCTCGCTGCGGCTTGCGCCCAAGTCCAGGGTTGTTGCGGAGCGAATAGAGGCAGGCACAACGGCTGCGATCAGCGTGTCCAGCGAATCGTAACCCAGCGTGGCCAGCATCGCTTGTTGCTCCTCGGCACTGGGGCCGATATGACGCTGAATAAATTCTTGCTCTGTGCCCAGCTCAGTCAAGGTTTGTTGCTGTTGAGACATGCGGTTTCCAATAAATTAAAGATGCAATGAGCTCCGTCACGCCATGCCGTTTGGATGCAAAAAAAGCAGTTGTGCTTAGCAGTGAGTTTCGGAGTGGAAGTCGGCCAGATCAGCGCTCAGCCACGATAGTAACGCTGCGGTACAAACGGCATTTTCGCCACGCACATAGGCAATTGCTTGCCGCGAACCAGCGCATTGAGCTCGGTTCCCACCTCCGCGAAATCAACGTCGACATAGCCCATCGCAACGGGCGCAGACAGCGTCGGCCCGAAGCCACCACTGGTGACCGCGCCCACGGGCTTGCCGCTCGCATCGACCAGTTCGGCGCCCTCGCGTACCGGCGCGCGCCCTTGCGCCAGCAAGCCTACTCGTTTACGCCGCACGCCGCCGGCTAATTGTTGCTCGATCACGTCGGCGCCCAAATAGCCACCGGCTTTCGCCCCGCCCGGGCGCCGTGATTTGCTGATCGACCACAGCAAGGCAGCCTCCACCGGGGTCGTAGCGGGGCCAAGATCATGGCCGTATAAGCACAATCCCGCTTCCAGCCGCAGCGAATCACGCGCCCCCAGGCCGACGGCTTCGACCTGCTCATAGGCGAGCAAGCGCCTGGTCAATGCCTCGGCATGCGCGGCGGGCACCGAGATTTCGAAACCGTCTTCGCCACTGTAACCCGACCGGGTCAGGTAACATTCGCCACCATTGATCTCCGTCTTGCACGCGCTCATAAATAGCAGCTCGGTGCTCGCGGGCGCCAGCTCCGCCAGCACATCTTTCGCTACCGGGCCCTGCACGGCCAGTAGCGCGCGGCCGGGTAACTCGGTGACCGCACTTGCACCGATATGTTCCCTTAGATGCGCGAGATCCTGCTGCTTGCAAGCCGCGTTAAAAACCAGAAACAGCTCGTCCTCCGCCCAGCGCGTAATGATCAAATCATCCAGAATACCGCCCGCTTCGTTGGTAAACAGCGCATAAGTCTGTTTGTTCACTGCCAGCGCAGCAACATCGACCGGCACGATGGCTTCTAACGCGCGAATAGCATCGGCGCCCTTGAGCAACACCTGCCCCATATGCGAGACGTCGAACAACCCAGCCTGAGCGCGCGTGTGCAGATGCTCCCGCATAATGCCACCGGCGTATTGAACGGGCATCGCGTAACCGGCGAAGGACACCATCTTTGCGCCCAGCTCAATATGGAGATCATATAGCGGCGTCTTAAGCAAATCGGTTTGCTGTTGATTACTCATATTACTTTCCAGTTTACGGGTACGGTCGGGCGCGGCAAAAGATGTTACCTTAATGCCCCTATTGAAAGAAGTTTTATGCTTGGGAACCTGGCACAATCCGGGCAACGCCCGCCTGGCATCGTAACGTCGAGTTCGGGATCGCAATGCGATGTAACGGCAAAACGCTAGCGCGCTGCGAGGCGCTTAGATTGTGGGGCTGGGGTCACGCTGATGAAGAATTGTCCAGGCGCGCTTTTTGACCCCAAGGGTAAATCTGTTGCGCGACCGGCGTTTTGAAAGATAGGGTTTGACATGACTACTGCGCGCAAAAGCATCATTCTTATCGGTATGCCGGGGGCCGGCAAAAGCACCATAGGTATTCTATTAGCCAAGGAAGTGGGCCTGGGGTTTGCCGACACCGATGTCGCGATTCAGGTCAGGGAAGGCAAGACCCTGCAGCAAATTCTCGACCAGAGCGACTACATGAACCTGCGATCAATCGAAGAACAGGTGTTACTAACGGCGGATATCGACAGCAAAGTCGTCGCCACTGGCGGCAGCGCCGTATATAGCGACGCTGGCATGAAACGACTGCGCGAGTTGGGCGCCACCGTCTTTCTAGACGTGCCGTTGCTGGAACTGAAAAATCGAATTCATAACTTCAAACAACGCGGCATAGCTCGCCGGCCCGGCCAACGGTTTGCCGATTTGTTTAAAGAGCGCAACGTGCTGTATAACAAATTTGCCGATATCCGCATCCCGTGCGCGCATCTTGGGCCGCAGGAAGTGGTTGACCGCATCAAAGATGAGTTTAAGAAAAGCACTGCATGAAACTGTATTTTAAACGCGCAGGGGATGGCGAACCGATCATTTTGCTGCACGGCTTGTTTGGCTCGGCGAGTAATCTTGGCGCGGTGGCAAGAGCCTTGTCGGACCGCTTCACGGTCTATTCGGTCGACCTGCGTAACCACGGTCAATCGCCGCACACCCAACACATGGACTTCCCCGCCCTGGCCGGCGACGTGCTGCAATTGATGGACGATCAGGCACTCAGCAAAGCGCATCTGCTCGGTCACTCGATGGGCGGCAAAACCGCCATGCAGTTGGCGTTAAACCACTCGCAGCGGGTAGGCAAACTTATCGTTGCAGATATCGCACCGGTAACTTACCAGCGCTCCCACAGCGAAGTGTTACAGGGCCTCACAACAGTCGCGGAGGCAAGTGCTCAGTCGCGGAGGCAGGCGGGCGAAATTCTGGCGCAATACGTCCGCGACGCCGGTGTGCGCGGCTTCCTCCTGAAAAGCCTGGCGCGCTTGTCCGACGGACGTTATGCGTGGCAATTGAATCTGGCTGCCATCAAAGCCAATTACGACGCGCTGCTGATGGGCAATTCCGGCGAGCCGTTCACGGGCGACACGCTATTTATCAAAGGGGCCAAGTCCGACTACCTGGCGCCCGAGCATAAGGATGCAGTACTCGCCCTGTTCCCCAACACGCAAATGAAAGTGATAGCCAACGCAGGCCATTGGCTGCATGCGGAGCAACCCGAATTATTCAATAACATCGTGCTGCGGTTTCTTGGTTGAACAGTCTCTCGGCTTCGGTTTTACTTCTCCTAACGTCCGGGTCGTCTTGTTCCCAGAAAGCGGCAGCCGCATCTGCGGCGGCGGATGGACTCATACGTAGAGCCTGCCCATCAAGTCAGCACGCCGCTGTTTAACGCAAGGCTCAGTCTACCGGCCGGGTTTTCCTTCTGCCAGCCAAGCAACATCGCCATAACTCGCGACAGTCGCTCTCATACCCAGGCAGAGTCCCTGTTCATGAGCGCATAAAAACCCTTCAGCCTCTGCTCTTCCCGACTGGCTTTGGTCACTTGCTTCGGCCTGCCCAGTGGTTTTCCGGCAAAACGGATACCCTGACTCTTGAGACAACGACGGTCGTCTTGCATACTAAAGTTTGTGTCGTTCAGTACCACTTCCGGGTAGACACGCTGACGCACCCGATAGGTCTCAACCTGTGATTTCAGATCACCACCTTCATGGAACGCATCCCACCGCAGGTGATCTACTCGCACCACTCCCGCACCGGTGAGACTGACACTGAGCTTCACACCCAATTCAACCGGCTTGTCCAACTTGCCCCGGACAATCGGGCGCACGTAGGGCTGGCTGATGCTGACGATACGGTGATCTCCTGTTTTAATACTTCTCCCACTGCTGCCCATACACATGCTGGATCACCTAATACCGATGCAATAGCCATCGGGGTAAGGGCAATCGCGTACCGTTAGGCTAGTGGTCTAATTGCGACCCAGGTTGCGCCGCAGTTACTGCAACTGCTGCTTGATCCCGCGGCGCAGAACCATTCTGCCAGGCCGTCTCTATCTTCAGAGGGCGTTCAAAGTTCTGTGTCAGCTGAAGCACGCTAACGCGCTTCGCTTGTTGGCCACTGGATTGAACCTGTGCCGCAGGCTCAGAACCCACAACAGCTTCCAGCAGCTGTATAGTAGCCCGGCAAGCAGCAATTCCCGCTCGGATGACCAAGCCAGCATTCATCAGGGTTTCAGGTCAT
>CAZJDL010000013.1:0-43002 GCA_964544755.1 uncultured Pseudomonadales bacterium
TTTGTCGTCGTTTTACTCTGCGGCAAATACCTGCGGGTTTACTGTGGCGCTAACATTCGGCTAATGCTATTAATTTCACAAAGCACAATAGGTGACGTTCCTGAGACATACGCATTATTAGCATTGATGTATTTCCACCTTTCCAGAATGAGTGCTCGGCAGGATGATTCTGGTGCGCTATTGTTACTTGAGCAACAAGACCGAAGTCAGTGGGATAAGAAATATATTGCAATAGGAATGGGCTATTTGGAGCGATCAGCCCAAGGAAGGACTTTATCCAGATACCATGTAGAGGCAAGTATTGTTGCAGAGCATTGCTTAGCACCATCATTTAAGCAAACGCGTTGGGATAAAATTGTTGCTTCATATGAGTTGTTGGAACGCATAGCGCCATCAGTGCTGCACCGATTAAACCAGGCGATAGCAATGGCTGAATGGCAAGGACCGAATGCTGGATTAGCTGTATTGCAATCAATTGATAGCCCAATATGGCTTAACAATTCGTATCATTGGAGTGCAACTCTGGCAGACTTGCAATACCGCTGTGGCAAAACTACTTTAGCGCAGAAAAGCGCTGAACAAGCGTTACAAAAAGCACCAACGGGGAATATTAAAAAAATGTTGCGTAGCCGGCTCGAAAAATACGGTCTTTGACTAGGTTGCAATACAGCGTTTTAAAAACGTAAAGATGATCCTCCCCAGCACCAGTGGACACTCTTCGGTTAAGGAGAAGAATGGGGGCAGGTCTTTATTTTTGATATCATCGTATACCTTGCACGGAAGACATATTAATTTAGTGATGGAAATTGAAGAGTGGCTCCCTGATTTAAAAATATCTCATTATCGATATGGTCAGCGAACAAGGGTTTTGAAATAGTACAAAAATGAATGTGCATACTGCTAGTAGGAGCAGACAGAATTCCTTTATGTTTATCTGAATGAAAACCTACACTTTCAATTTCGACGCTACAAACGGGGTCAGGTCATTGATTAATGACCCAATTCCTGCGTGTCTGGATATTGACTGGATTTTAGCGGCCTTTGGCGAAAAGGAAAAAGGTAGTGATAGAGCGGTATAGAAAGTTTATCTCGGCAGGGAAAGGCCAGCCATCGCCGCGGGAATCGCTCCAAAACCAGGTTTATCTGGGTGGATAGTCGTTTGTCGAAAACATGCAATCGCTGATTGATGGCAGCAAAGAGCTGAGTGAGGTCCCCTCATCACAGCGCAGACTAAAGCCTAAAGAGCTGAAATATTATAAAGCCCCAGGCCGGGACAGAAATTCAGCCATCGTCAGCGCCTACCAGAGTGGAGGATATACGATGAAAGAGATTGAAGAATACTTCGGGGTGCATTATTCGACGGTGAGTGGCATTATCATTAATCATAGACCTGACCCTTAGGCCTCTGTAAACCCTGCAGTCGCTGCAAGGCTGCGGCGCTATTTTTGTTATACGCCACCCCATGGATCGTAGCTGCCAAAGTTCCAAAGGTAGCCCTCCGGGTCGCGGCAGGCATAGAGCCGCCCGCCGTGATCCTGGTCCTCGACCGGCATAACGATCTCGGCGCCAGCCGCAACTGCGCGGGCGTGGTGTTTGTCAACGTCCTCCACAATGATATAGGGGCTTTGTGATACGCCGCCGCCCAAGATGCCCGGCGGCTTCTGCAGTTGGTCGAATTCATCATCGCGTGCGGAACCCAGCATGATCATGCCGTTACCGAAAACGAGCTGGGCGTGAGCGATCGTACCGTCCTCAACGGGTACAACGAGGTGCTTCTCGAAGCCAAATGCCTTGCATAGCCACTCAATGGCGGCCGGTGCATCCTCGTAGCGCAGCGTTGGAATCACCGTAGCCGTTGTGTTCTTGGCGTTGTCAGCCATGAGCCGTCTCCTCAGTATGTCGATCACGGAGCGTGATCACTCGTATTGCCGTTTGCTAACAGCGCCCCGCATCCCGACAGAGCGCAAATCCGCTCGGGTCATGGATTCACCACTGGCATCGCTATCTATACTCGCGTTTTCGATGAGTCTGGCGGCGACGGTTTTTGCCTTGCGTGCAACATCTGCTTTGCCCGTGACATGCGCTACGGCAATGGCTCCTTCGTGCAACAGGTTAATCTGCTCGGCAAGCTGTCGTGGGTGGTTGAGTTCAGCGGCCCGGGCAAGCTCTTCGACGTAGGCCACCATTAAGCGCTTGTGCAACGCGGCCTCCTGAAACACTGCGCTCTGACGCTCGCCGTACTCACCGGCTGCACTCATAAAGGGGCAGCCATAAAACGACTTGTGCTTGAACCAGGCTTCCAGGAAATCGAAGGTCGCAAGCAGCTTCTGCTTTGGTTCCCGCGCCAGGCTATCGACCGCCTCGCGCATATCGTCCCGGTATTGCTGATCAATTCGCTGCAGCACGGCAACGATGAGATCTTCCTTGGATCTGAAGTGCCGGTAGAGCGTGGTTTTGGCGATCCCGGCCTCGGCGATTACTCGGTCGACTCCTGCCGCACGGTAGCCCAGGCGATTGAATAACGCGGTCGCGACGTCGATCAGGTGTTCACGCTTTTGGGCTCGTTTCATTCCACAATACTCTAAACAATACATATAAGTCTGTTTTTATATTTCGCCACGATCCGCCGATTCAAGCAGGAATCAAACGGATAGTATAACTATAACATACTGGGTATATTACCAAAATAAGATAATTGCCACTATCGAAATTAAAAAGATACAGATCGGTATATGTGATGTTTTAACGATACAAATTTGTATCTATTTATAAGCTGACGTGCGTGGATCGACGGAGCTGATCGTTGCGCGCAGCAGTCGACGTGGCCGCCTGCGGTGGAATCGCGCGCTCCAATCGTGTCGGTGAGGTTGAAGAGGTAGCCGCCGACGCTTCCGATGCGCTTCGTTTCCGGTCGTGTTGCAGCTTCGAGTACGGCGCGCGCTCACGCTGTGGTATTGACAAACCATGACAAATATCGCGACAGCGTTACCGGCAGTTATGGTAAAAAGGTGAATACTCAAGGCAGTGGCTGATTTGGCGAGTAAACTGTCGGCTAGCTGAGGACGCCGGCCGTGCCAGGCGTAACAGCGTCTTGCCCATGGCGGAAGGGACAGCTGACGGAGAAGCGATGGCCAACGTGCTGGTCGTAGAAGACGATGACAAGATCGCGCGCAGCATGACGCGCTACCTCGAGATCGAGGGCTTTCGGGTGAGTCGCGTGGCTGATGGCAAGCGGGCGGTTGTGGCGATCCAGCAACAATTGCCCGATCTTGTCGTGTTGGATTTAATGCTGCCGGGGCTGGACGGCATCGAAGTCTGCGCCGCGGTACGCCCCGATTACAGCGGGGCCATTCTTATGTTGACGGCGAGCGACGATGAAACCGATGAATTGATGGCGCTGAAAGCGGGCATCGATGACTTCGTGACCAAACCTGTTCGCCTGCCGGTTCTGCTCGCACGGATCAACGCATTGCTGCGTCGGGTCATGCGCAATGATGCACCCAAGCAGCTTACTGCGTGCGATCTATGCCTGGACAGAGGTCGGCGCACGGTAACACGCAAGGGTATTGAATTGCCGTTCAGTGAAACGGAGTTCGAAATCATGTGGGCGCTGGCCAAGCGCCGGGGTGAGATTGTCAGCCGCGTGGACCTGTTTGCAGCAGTCCTGGGGCGCGAGTACGACGGTCTCGACCGTTCCATCGACATGAAGATCTCCAGCATCCGCAAAAAACTGGGTGATCATCAAACCCCACCACGCTACATACGCTCCTTGCGGAGTCGTGGTTATCTTCTGCTCTGATGCGTACATTGTTTATTCGCGTCGCGGCCGTTTTATTCGTCACGCTCTTCGTTGGTATCAGCCTGATTGTTTATGTAGCCATAGCCTCCTATTTTCAACAACTCGTGCAACAACATATCGACGCGACTGAGCGGGTCCATACGATATTGGTGCAAGAGCTGAGCGCCACGCCGGAGGCTGAGTGGCAGGCTGTTATCCAGCGCGTGGGCGCGCTGCTCGATTACCGGATCGACGTTGTTGAGTCGCCACAGGGCGCCGAGGCGACAGGCGAGGCTCCGCTCGTTGAGCATACGCAGACGTCTCTATCGAAGGACGAAGTTGCCGCGACATGGCCCATACCCGATGGTGGAGGACGATCGATTCGTTACGAACAGACGTTTGTCGCGGAATGGAAACAGGAAGACTTGCTGCTCTTCGCGCTACTGTTTTTAGCTTTGCCGGTGGTTCTATATCTTACCCTGCGGCCCATTGCCCGTAAAATCACTGACTTGAGCCAGGTCGCTCGCGAATACGCCGCGGGTAGGCTCGATGCCCGCTCTATCATACCGGCGCCGCCGCCACTGGAACAGCTTGCGCACAACATTCATCAGATGGCGCGCGCGCTGCAGCTTAAGATACAGGAACAAAGCGTGATGACGCACGCTATCTCGCACGAGCTTAAAACGCCGTTGACGCGCATGCGCATGGCCAATGATGTTGCGCTGAGAGAAGTAGACCCGGCGGCGTGGCAGCAACATTTGGTAGAACTTGACGACGATCTGACCATGCTTGAGAAAATCATGGCCGAAACGCTAACCCTGTCGCGGCTTACGTTCCAAAGTGAGCCGCTGAAGATTGGCGCGATCATGCTCCGTGATATCGTTGTCGAGAGCCTACAAGAATGCACAACTGATGCGTTCGAGGTGCAGGTTGATATTCCGCCCGGCGCTTCAGTCGTCGCGAACCGTGACGCGATTAAGCGCGTGTTCGTCAATGTGTTGGTAAACGCACAGCGATTTGCCCGGCAACGGGTGCGAGTCTCGGCTGTGCTGCGAAACGACCGCTGGGTTACCGCGATTGAGGACGACGGCCCAGGTATCTCCGCCACGGACAGGGAAAAGGTGTTTATGCTCTTCGGGCGCGTAGAGACCAGCCGGTCCAGAGCATCGGGTGGTACGGGGGCGGGGCTGGCGATCGCAGCGCTGTTGGTAGAAAAATGCCAAGGATCCATTTGGTTGGATGAAAGTCGCCTGAGCGGGGCGCGCTTCAACATCGCGTTGCTTGCAGGCCGTTAGTCTAACGTTACGCAACACCGCAACAACAAATCAGTACAAAAGAAAACGCAGGCTGACTGCATTCTTTCGCTGGGCGCTCCACACTTGCGCCATGCAGCCAATAGCTATATCAAACACGAACGCCGCCCCCACACAGCAACGTATTGCCGTGCTTGATGTGCTGAGGGGCCTGGCGCTGCTTGGCATTCTGGTGGTGAACATGGAGTACTACAGCCAGACTGTCTACGACGGTTGGCTGCAACCGGAATTGCGTGGCTGGGCAGACTTGACCGCACGCTGGTTTGTTATCGCGATCTTTCAATCGAAAGCTTATCTCTTGTTTGCGCTACTGTTTGGCTACGGTATTGGCATGCAGCTACAAAGCTGCGGGCAGGCAGGGGCTGCTTCGGTCAAAGCAAACCATTTGCGGCGTATGCTGGTTCTTGCCGTAGTGGGTGTTGTGCATGCGACGCTGTTGTTTTCGGGAGACATCCTGGTCACCTACGCGATCCTTGGGGTAATCAGCGTGGCGTTCTGGCGTGCTTCAACCGCGCATTTGCTTGCATGGTCGAGTGTTGCGTTTGCCGAAGGTATCGGTGTTGGCATCTTGCTTGTGATGCTGCTTCCGGTAGACACGGCGAGCAACATTGACATCGGCGGCATTCGTGACGTCTACGCACAGGGAGCCGCATTGCAGGTGATTGCGCAACGTATTGCCGATTTAGCGATAGCATTGCCGTTCGTTTTCCTCGTCCAGGGCCCTATGGCGTTTGCGATGTTGCTGCTTGGGATCGCCATGGCGAGATCGGGTGTACTCACCGCACCCAACGAACACCGGCGACTGCTGCGTGGCTTGCGCCGCTGGGGCCTACCGGTCGGTCTGACGGTTAGCGCGGCGGCTGCTATGCTGACTGTCGGTTCCAGCGCCGATAGTATGGCGGCTGGCATTGGCTTTTTGCTGCAACTGCTCAGCGCACCGGCGTTCTGTTTAGGTTTTGTGGCCTGGGTCGCGATGCTTCAGGCGCAAAGGCAGCCTGGACAGCTCGCATCGCTCGGCGCGTGCGGGCGCATGTCGTTGACTATTTATCTTGCGCAGTCGCTGCTTTGTGCACTGATCTTTACCTCTTACGGCTTGGGCTTATTCGCACAAGTCGGTCCTGCGGCGTGCCTGGCTATTGCCGTGGGCGTGGCCGGGGTTCTCGCGCTGTTCAGCCGCTGCTGGCTCAAGCGGTATCGCTTTGGCCCGCTGGAATGGCTGCTTCGATCGGCTACTTACTGGCGCTGGCAGCCGATCAGGAGGCAGTCAAATGACCCGGTCGGTGTGGATCAACCGTCCTGACACGGGGGAGACCGCATGAAGTTACACCAACATTTTCTCACGCTTACCGCTATAGCAGTCTCAGTCGTTGCCGGCGCATTAAAAATTGCACATTTTTCTTGTGCGGCATCACGTGGTTTGACCGCCGAATCGGGTTGCCGCGATTGAGGCGCTACGGCTCCGATTACTTGTGTGCTCTTTTAGAGTTTGCGCGGAGCCGCCGCCCTGTTTACCACATGCCTATGCCTATGCGCCAGCCGCTGTTGTCATTGCGAGCCCGGCGACGTGCCCGCGCGGCACGTCTCGATCGCGGCGACGGTGGCGCCATCCCGGGGCCCTCGTATGCAGCGGCATTTGCAGGCTCGATGGGAGCGAATCGGTGGTTCGTGGCTGCCTTCAGTGGTCGGCTAGTGTCGGTCAGCTGGTCTTTGTCAGTGAAAGTAGTTAACATTTGCTTATCTCCGGTTGGGTGAGTTATCCGTATTAAAAAGGTTTTTAGCGCTGCTTTCCAACGGGTTCTTTTATTTATCAGTTAAGTTTTTCTTAATATAATATGAATCGCCAGATGCCACTGAACGCCCTGCGAACCTTCGAAGCGGTGGCCTCACGCTTGAGCTTCTCGGCCGGCGCCGAGGCGCTCAATGTCACCCCTGCCGCGGTCAGCTCACAGATTCGCTCGCTTGAGCAGCTGCTGGGCGTGTCGCTTTTTCTACGTAAAGGAAGAAAGATCACACTGACTGACGCCGGCAAGGCACTGCTCCCCGGCGTGCAATCGGGTTTGGCTGCAATCAGCGACGCGGTGCAGTCCCTGCACGCCGGGCGCGAACACGGCGTCCTGAATGTCAGCATGCTGGCCTCGTTCCTGCAAAAGTGGCTGACCCCGCGGTTGCACGAGTTTTATCGCCGTCACCCCGACATCGATTTACGCATCAACGGGGACATGACGCTGGTGAATTTTCAGGAGACAGATTTTCACGCGGCAATTCGCTTGGGCTGCGGCAAGTACCCTGGACTAACCACCCACAAGTTGCTGGACGATTGGACAGTGCCGGTGTGCAATGCGGCGCTGTTCGAGACCTACGGCCCACTGGATAGCGTTGAACAACTCGATCGTTACCCGCTACTGCACAGCGAGGACGAACCGTGGGACGACTGGTTCGAGGTACTCGGCGGCAAATCAGATCGAAAACGCGGTCCCGTGTTTAACGATTCGCTCAGCATCGCCGTGGCCGCACAACAAGGGCTGGGCCTTGGCCTGGCCCGGTGGTCGCTGATCGCCGCCGAACTCGAAAACGGGCAATTGGTGCGGCCTATCAACCTCGTATCGAAGAGTGAGTTCGCCTATTACTTCGTGTCGCCAGCGCGTTACTTCGATCTTCCCAAGGTCGCCCGCTTTCGAGCCTGGCTCGAGGAATGCTGTTGCGCGTTTCCCGCGCCCAACTCCTGATGCAGGTCGATTGTCGCGCCGGCCGGGACGCAAAACCCCGCAGGAGTCCGGTAGCCGCAACGAGGGAGGGGCTTTGTGTATACGTTTTGGTAGGCACCGGCTTTGCAGGGTGGCTGTTGGTTCGGATTTGGTTCAGAATCTTACGCTTATGCGCGCCAGCGCGGGGTTGGCCAATAAGGAGCACGGGTTTGCTGCGTGGACTGATCGGGGTGATTGTGGCGGGGTCTTTGGGGGCAGCCTCCCTCAGCGTCGTTGCAGCCATTGTTGTCGATGGCGTTTTGGATGAGCCCGAGTGGCAGCAGGCCCGCGTTTTCGACGAGTTTGTCAGCACCGAGCCACTGACCGGTGAACCGGCAAAATATCGCACGATCGCGCGCTTGATCACAAATGAGGACGGCATTTATGTTGGCTTCACCAATTACCAGCCGCCGGGGGTCAAGCGAGTGCAACGCCGTTTCGCCCGAGACTCCAACATCGCCGCAGACCGCAATGTCCTGGGGATTGATTTCGACGGCAACGGCCTGTCCGGCTACGATTTTACTGTTGGCGCCTCCAACACCATTCAGGATGGTGTTTTCAGCGACGAAAACGCCTGGTCCGGCGACTGGGATGGTACCTGGTACTCGCAGACCAGTCAGGACGAAAACTACTGGTATACGGAAATCCATGTGCCCTGGACGGTGGCGCCCATGACCAACCCGCGGGACGCTGAGAAGAATATGGCCTTCTATTTTGGCCGCGTGGTGTTCGATGAGTCGCTGCGTTTTGCCTATCCGGATGCCAGTTTTGCCCGTCCCACCTTCCTTTCGGATTGGCAGCGCACCCCGGTCAGTCAGGTGACCACCTCGACCCTGGAGTGGTTTCCCTACGTCACCGCCACCGAAGATATCGAAAATGACGACAACGAGCTGAAGGCGGGTCTGGACGTAGTGTGGCGGCCCAACAGCGGTACCCAGTTTACCGGCGCGATCAACCCCGATTTCGGGCAGGTGGAGAGCGACGACCTGGTGGTAAATTTCTCGGCGATCGAAACTTTCTTTTCGGAGAAGCGGTCGTTTTTTACGGAAAATCAGGCGCTATTTTCCAGGCAAATCCCGACGGAAGATCGCCTGGTCCACACTCGGCGCATCGGAGCCCAGGCGGATGCAGGGGGCGAGGAAATTACCGACATCGACCTTGCCGTGAAATTCACCCGCTACGGTAACGCGATGGATGTCGGTTTTTTTGCGGTCACGGAAGGCGATATTGGCGCGAGCAAGGGTGGCGACTACCTGTCCACACGCATCCAGAGCCGCGTCAACAACGCCACCTTCGGCCACAGTCTGACCTACGCCGAGCGGCCAACACTGGAACGGCAGGCCATGGTCAACGCGCTGGATCTGGATTGGCAAATGAGCGGTGCCATGCGCCTGCGCGGACAGCTGATGTACAGCGATTTGCAGCAGGACGCCAACCCGTTCAATGCCGCCGAAGACCTCGATGCGCGGGACGGCGCGGGCTGGGTGGAGTGGCGCTACGCTCCCACGGATGAGTGGCAGCACCAGCTGAACGGCACTTACTACGGTGACGAGTTTGAAATGAACGATATGGGGTTTTTGCAGCGCAATGACTGGCTGGAGCTACTCGGCGGGGTGCGCCGTGACTTGAATAGCCACTCCACTGATTCTTCCCTGCGCTCGAGTTGGTATGAGTTGGAGGCGGGCTATCAGGAGAATACGGAAGGTGACCGCCTGCCTGGCCAAATTGCTATGCAGGGCTATTGGGTGTACCGCGATACCCGGGAGCTGAATGTGATCGGCGCCTATCAGCCGGTGAGCTACGATGATCTGATTACCCGCGGTAACGGTGTGCTGAAGTTGGACCCGCAGCAGGAGGTCGAGGTGGCATACTTGAATCCGCGCGGCAGAAAACTCACCTTGCAACTGACGTATGTGGCCGAAACCGCCGGTACTAAGGAGTTTTCCCACGAATTCGCCATTGCGCCCCAATACTACGTGAGTGATCGTATTACCTTAAGTGGAAGGGCGTCCTATACCTACTTTAAAGAGTGGTTGCTATGGGATTTTCGCACCGAGCAGTTGGCGACCTATGCAGCCGACCTCTATGAGCTGAACATTAACCTTGACTGGTACCCTTCCACCCGGCAGGAAGTACGAGTCAAGTTTCAGTGGGTGGGGGTTGAAGCGGATGCCCATGAAGGCTTTGCTCTCAGTAGCAGTGGCCGCCCGCGGCCCTCGGGCGTACCAGTAGATGACTTCAGTGTCGGTGACACCGCTGTGCAGATACGTTACCGTTACGAGCTGGCGCCGCTATCGGAGATCTTCCTGGTGTACACTCGCGGCGGCTTGTGGGAGAGTGACGACACTGGCGACAGCCCATTCGGGCTGTTTAACAATGCTTGGGATGACGTGATCGCGGAACAGATTGTAGCCAAGATTCGTTATCGTTTCTAGGCGCAATGTACTCACTAAGTTCGCTAACAAATCTTTCAAGCAAGCTAACAATGAGTCAGCCGATCAATTTTTCATGCGCTCCTTGACGATACCAAACACCTTCATTTGATATGTCAGTGTCGAAGGCTTCATGCCTAACAACTCCGCGGCGCCATCCGGGCCCCAGGTCTTCCAGTTCGCGTGTCTTAGCGCAGCCACTAAATTCGCTTTCTCGAGTTCTTTAAACTCCGCAGAGGTAACGAATTCCCCCGGTTCTGTTTGAGAGAGTTTAGTGGGCAATGTTTTCTCCACCGTTGCGTCGGGCAACGCAAGATCCAGTCTTAGCCGATTGCCAGTAGAGGAGATCACTGCGCGTTCAATAACATTTTTCAGTTCTCGAATGTTTCCGGGCCACTTTTGGTTTTTGAGAACAGACAACTGATGCTGCGTCATTTTCAGTGTCTCGCGCCCAAGCTCACAACAAGTTTTTTCCAGGAAATGCATGGCAAGCGGTGCTACGTCATCCAATCGCTCACGAAGTGACGGGACTTCTACAGGAAAGACGCTGACACGATAATAGAGGTCTTCCCGGAATCGCCCCCCTTCAATTTCATGCATTAAATTTCGATTCGTCGCGGCGACAACACGCACATCCACTTTGATCGTTTTGTCATCTCCAACACGCTCAAACTCACCTTCCTGCAGCGCGCGCAATAATTTCCCTTGTTGAGACATCGGGATCTCGCCAATTTCATCAAGAAACAGCGTGCCGCCGTCCGCTAGTTGCAGCCGGCCGATCCGATCCTGGTGCGCGCCGGTGAACGCGCCACGTATGTGGCCGAAGAACTCACTCTCGAACAAATCTTTTGGTATTGACGCGCAGTTAACTTTCACGAGGGGCTTGTCGGCGCGGTCGCTTTTAGTATGTATCGCCCTGGCAATCATCTCCTTACCCACGCCGGACTCGCCGAGAATCAAGACACTGACCGGCGTCTGGGCAACCGCTTCTATTCGGGTGAGGGTGCGCTTGAGGGCTTGGCTTTCGCCGATGATCTCTCCGAAATTTACGGCAATATTGATTTCATCGCGGAGGTAATCTCGTTCCTGTTCGCGTTGATCTTTGAGGTTTTTGATTTCGTCAAACGCAGCTTGTCGTTGTTTTTCCAGTTCCTTGCGTTGCGTAATGTCTCGAAACACAACAACTGCGCCATCCGGTTTCCCGTCATTCAGAATTGGCGTGCTGGTGTATTCAACGGGTATAGCAGCGCCGTTAGCGTGCCAGAAAACCTCGTTTTCGACGGTATGTACTTCTCCATCCTTCAGTGCCGCGTAAATCGGGCAGTCGTCGCGTGGATATGGAGACCCGTCAGGGTACGAGTGGTGGTGCACATCGTGTGCCTTCTGGCCCAGCACGTCGTCCGCGTGCCAGCCGACTATATCAGTCGCCGCCGCGTTGCCGAAAGTGATCCGGCCATCGCAATCCAGGCCGTAAATTCCTTCCCCGGCTGCGTCGAGGATGAGTTGGTATTGTGTTTGGAGTTGGGTCAGCTCCTCAATTGCTTCAAGGTACTTGTGAACGTCAGTGGCGGCGACTACGACGTATGAGTGCTCGTCGTCTATGGGTTTTGCCCGCCAGGCGCTCAGTCGACTTGGCAACGTTCGGTCAGCCATCTGCACACCTGCCGCGGCATTGACTATAGGTATGCCGTCGCGTGCCACCGCTTTGATTCGATCGACTAATTCCGGGTCGCTGTCAAAATCAAACAACTCTGCTGCTGGAATGGCCGGTGTCTTCGCCAATGCAGGTGCTAGCCGATCTCGCCATGTCGCGGCGATGCTCTGGCAGACCAGCGTCTCATCCAACAGCAACAGCAATGACGGCGAGTCTTGAAAAAGCCATTCGTACTCGTTGGTCGTCATGATGTTGACCTCAATTTACTGTTGGTTACTGTGACGCTTTACTCAGTAACAGCATGCGCGCTATTTAGTAAACGGGCTTCGTAATTGGAAATTGATGTACAACCTGCTCAAGCCAGGTGTTTTTTGCAACGGCCTGCCTTTTTCCCTGTCATCGCGTCGTCGGTATTAATCCAGCGAAGATTCTAAATAATATTTGATCGCATATTTAATCCCGAAGCCCAGCACGCCAACCATCAGCCCAGCAAAAAGCACAAACATACCCCATTTCCCAGCCTTGGAATCTATACCGAGACGGTAAACAATAAAACACATATACAGCATCAGCCCGGTCAGGAGAACGGGAAGCGCGTAAGTTGTCAGCATTTCATCGGTGATCATTTTAAAGCCCGGTTGGTTTCTTTACAGTTAGACAATGCGTCACAAGCTAGAGTATTTCAAACGTCGTGGATCGTGCTGATAATACAGATGATCTGCAAATAGACGTTCTATCGGGGGGAGTTTACCCTAACGGCACATAAATTTTTCTGAATCTCGCCAGGCCGCTTCGGCCAAAGCTGGCTACGGTGTACGGTGACAGTCTACTAAATAAGTAAATGTTATTGTTTACGCATGGTTCGCGGACGTCGCCTTGTCATTTCTGGCCGCCCACAATCGCGTTACCCAGCGTGGCAATCGATGTGCGCAGACCGTCCTTGAAAACGATGATAAATTGGAAAAAGCCGCTTAGTGAAAATGCGCAGCTATCATGACAAACACCGCCTGTCTCCGTCGGTTGTTTGCTTGTTTCGCAACTTCAGATTAACCGGGTGCGCCGCTTTTAACCAAGCTGTCAATACGCCAGACTCAGTGATTACTCCACATATGATGATTGGTATGGTGTTACATGCTGGGTTTAAAGTGTATAGTGCGGCGTTCTTTATCTTTAGCAGAATCTATGCGTAAGGCCTTGCGTATGTCAGCGTTGATGAAAATAGGCACAATTTACTTTATACTCACGATTCTGCTGGTTTAGGTAAAGTTGGTTCAACGCAACAGCCGGTTGAGCGAATGGCAACCATGAGAATGATCCCTCTAATTTCCAGTCTTGGAGAGGTTGTTATGCGATTGAATCTGCGGCATCTTGAAAAACGGCAATGTTAAGAGGCGATGTAGCAGCGGGTTTGGTTTTCTCGCGTCAAAACGTAACGCCAATGGAAAGAGCGGTTGAGCCGGTGAAACACATTGAATAAGCAGGTTGGTTTGGACGGAGGGTTGGTTTGTGTGACGACATTGGGAGAATCGCCCTTACCGGGTGGGTCATTTAACAAGAGTTTGGTTTTACGGTAATGTAGTGGCCACTGTAAAACCAGTGATATAAAAAGATCGGGAGAATTATGATGACAGTTAAAGTAGGAATAAACGGTTTTGGTCGTATTGGTAGAATGGTTTTTCGTGCAGTTTCTAAAGAGTTTCCAAATTTAGAAATTGTTGGCATTAATGATTTGTTAGACAATGAGTATTTGGCTTATATGCTTAAATACGATTCAGCACAAGGTCGTTTCGATGGTGACGTTGCTGTTGATGGTAATAACTTCATTATCGATGGTAAGAAAATTCGTTTAAGTGCTGAGCGTAACCCGGCAGATTTAAAATGGGATGAAATCGGTGCTGAATTAGTGATTGATTGCACAGGCTTTTTCTTAACAACAGAATCTTGTCAAGCGCATATCGATGCGGGTGCCAAGAAAGTGGTTCAATCAGCACCGTGTAAAGACGATACACCCATGTTTGTTTACAGTGTTAATCATGACGCTTACGCTGGACAAAGCATCGTTTCTGCAGCAAGTTGCACAACAAATTGTTTAGCACCTATTGCTAAAGTTGTTAATGATCACTGGGGTATTAAGCGTGGTTTAATGACAACGGTTCACGCAGCAACGGCAACGCAAAAAACTGTCGATGGCCCTTCGGGTAAAGACTGGCGCGGTGGTCGTAGCGTGTTTGAAAACATTATCCCTAGTTCAACAGGTGCGGCGAAAGCGGTGGGTGTTGTATTGCCTGAGTTAAACGGCAAATTAACGGGTATGGCTTTTCGGATTCCATCAGTTGATGTTTCAGTGGTTGATTTAACGGTTGAGTTAAACAAAGAAGCCTCATATAAAGAAATTTGTGCGACGATGCAAGAAGCGGCAACAAGTGGTGATATGTCTAAAACGCTTTCTTATACGGATGAGAGCGTAGTATCAAGTGATTTCCGTGGTATTGGTTATTCTTCAATTTTTGATGCAGGCGCTGGTATTGCATTAGATGGCACGTTCGTCAAATTAGTCTCCTGGTATGATAACGAATATGGTTACACTTGTAATATGCTTCGCTTAGCTGAGCACATTGCTTAAATTTGTTAAATAGGGCACGTTCATAATTCTGTGTCAGTTTAGGCACGCTAACGGGTTTCGCTTGTTGGGCGCGTAAAATGTCTGTTGAACCTACTCTTGCAGAGCAGGGCGCACGGCCATTTTACGCGGTTTGATATAGTCCGTTTTGCGCTCAACTATCGAGCACATGCTTCATCAGACCTTCAAAATAAATATCGTGTGAAACAAAGCCTGACTTCAGTTCTGAATCGGCATCGCTCATTTCTAGGTGGCGTTTAACCCCTTTGGGTCTAATTCCCCGCAGCTTGCTGCGGGGTGATTTGTTGCGGGAAGGCCCTTTTAGTTTTAGTTAATTTCCGGCACTGACGATGCACCGCTTCAACCGGATTGGTGTATGTGCCCGGGCATCCGTCGCGTTGATCTTACCCGTTACCCAGCCGGGTCTTTTGGTTTTACCGATTGTGGCAGCAGTGCTTTGCTGTCATCTTTCGCTTTGGCCAACGGTAACGGTTTAAATACCTCAATCAGATACGCTCTTGCCGCCTAGCCGTTCGTGAGTGCCCACCGTTCCAGGCAGTGTATGTTGATACACAGGGCCGCCTCGTCACTCATATTGCTACATTCCGAGTCGCTCCAAGAGGTTAGTGCAACGCGCGGTTGGTAGGGTGGCGGGTTATTACTAGAGCCGCTATGGCTTTCACGTTATCTATCTGCGGCGGCGCATCGACGGTGCGCCATTGCCATTCGAAATGGTCCGAGAACGAATTGCCGATTATCTGCGCGACAGTGTGCATCGGCAAGCGGTCGGCCAGTACTTGCGGATTCTGGTCGGCGCGGCTGAGCTCGGTGGAATCCAGCTGGAAGGCAGCGACAGACTACTGGTGCAATAGGAGTTTGTTGCTGAAGCAAGGAATGAGGAGTTTGTTGCTGAAGCAAGGAATGGCAATTGTTAGCCGCAGTCATGATCAGCTGTTCCATCGAGCCGTGCATCGTAGCCGACGTCAGACACTTGGGTGTTTAGTAAACTGTCACCGTAATATTTAGTGAATAGTTGCAACGCGCGTTTAATTTTGTTGTCTAAGGCGTTTTCAGGGCAATTACTAGACGGACGAGAGAGCAGGAGGTAGACATGTTGCTTAAACAGAACAAAGGTAAAGGCGGTCAGCTGGTCGAGTTATTGGGATTCCAGGATCTTATCAACCCGAACCACACCCACATCACAGGGCGGCTCGATTACGGCGAGGAACTCCAAGATCCAGAGCAATATGCGAAAGCAGACCTTGTGTTTCCCTCTGGGGAACCGCTTCCCTCATGCTGGATTGACCCCCATTACCGCGACGACCAACTGCGCAAATAGCGTGAGCTAGACATCAGCTTGGGGCGAGTTTGCGGGCTGATCGAGAGTCCGAATTTCCGGAAGCAGCAGTGTGTCACAATTAAAATTACAGTGACAGTTTGCTAAATAACATCAATACTTGTTTCCGTTTTTCTTTTTAGGGCCACGTTTTGTTTCCCAGCGGCCGGCTGGTTGTCTCGGACGGGTGCAGCTGTTTTTAGACTTCACCTTCCTCTTGACCAAGGAAGGTGGAAAAATCACCATAGCGTTTCAGAAGCGGACGAATATTGACCAAGCCATCATCCTGCCCTGCAAGATGGGCGGCGACACTCGACCAGGGCCAGTTCGCAGCACGTTTAACCAGTTTGGCTCTCACCGGGTTGAGAGCCACATAACGCACGGCGTGGGCAAGATGTTCTTCATCCACCACTATACCGAACCGCCCCAGCCACAAGTGGCCGGCCACGCTTATACGCAGCCTTGGCGACTTGCTGTATGTACAGGTTATTCGTTGCAGGATACTAATGCCCCATATTGGTAGCAAAGTCGCTGACGGAAAGGGTATCTGGTAATATCTCGATTTCCCATATTGGAGGCGGCGGTGTTTCGGGTAGACGCGCCTCGGCCAGCGCTTCGAAAACCGGCGTTGGATTGCCAGGGAAGTAAACGATTTGTGGCTTGCCCTCTCGGATCAATTTTATGAATGAAAGGTCAAAGTCGAGAAGCGCCAGCACCAGGGGGTCTGTCTCCCCGTCTTCCCGAAGCCATGTGTTAAAGGCCTCCGCTTCCAGCGGGGTGTAAAGCCGTGGATCAACCCGACTGAAGTAGCGTTTCAGCCGATCCTCAAATGCCTGTCCGTCCCGTAGCAAAAGATAGCGTACTGTGCGCGGGAGGGCGCGGGCTACCATTGACCCGCGAAAGCTGCGGGCCAGAAATGAATAAAGTTCAAGCGGGCCACGATCTTCGGGGCTGCCATGATGGTCGGGTTCGGCTTTCCAGACCGCTTGAGTCAGGCTTTGCTCCCAGTCATCCGGGGACGGAGCATTGTCTTGGGTGGTGGTTGGGGGTAGGGGCGGGGCGTCGGATATCGTGCAGCCGGCAACGTTCCAGATCCGGCGTAAGTCATCGACAATTTTGTCAAAGCCTGGAAGTTCGAGCTCGGCCAGAAAGGTGTCATATATCTCGAAATTCAGCGCCCCCAAATTTGGTAGGCTTTTTACTATCTCTAGGCTGCGGGCTGCCAGATCATCGGGCATTGGTCCGGAATGGGAATCAAGCCAATAACCATCCCTTTCCGTACCTCCCGCCAAGTGAACTTCCCAAACCCGATTCAGCGGAATGTCGGCCATAAAGCGATCCATTGACATGCGACCGTTCTTGTCGTTGCAATAGATATTGTGTAAATCAAGCAAGATACCGCAGTCGGCCTGTTCAGCTACGCGGGCGACAAATTCGCCGTCGGGCATTTCAAATGGTTTACGTTTCAGATACGCAACGCCGGTTTCAATTGCGACGGGTCGTCCAACGGCCTTGGCAAAGGCGCGGATATTGCGCACAGCTGTTTCTACACCTAGATCAGTCTGGATTGGCGGCAGAAAAAAGCCAGAGGCTCGATGCGGCGTACCTCCAACGCTTAGGTGTTCGCTGATCCATGGGCTGTTCAGCTGATTCGCTGTGGCCTTTAACAGATCGGTTTGTGCGGGGTTGGGGGCTCGTGTGCCGCCAAGCGGAACCCCCACAGAATGCACCAGCTTATGCCCAGGCATGTCTCGAAACAGCTCGATGCCCGGCGCGAATTCAAAAAATGGCCCTTCCAGGGCGTGATCAGCGAGCCAAAGGGTTTGAGGTTCGATTTCCAACAGATCCAATGCTTCGGGCCGACGCTGCAATAAAGGATACAGCGCCGGTGAAAAGATCATCCCGATTCCAAGTTTAGGGGCGCGAAAGTCATCGATATCAGCCAAAGCGCATTACCTGCTCTTCAATGGCCAGAGATTCGTCGAGCACGAGAATACGCTCCATGTTCAGGAACATGTCGCAGCCGGTAGCGCAAGCTGGATGGCCGGACAGCTCGGCTATCCGTTCGATGGCCAGATAGACATCGTCGATATTTGCCACGATATCGGGGTTCAGCCCGACATGCACCGTTGAAGTGGCGCGCTGTGCGCCAACTGAATTGCTGAAGGCGCCGATTCGGGCGCGCGAGTTGAGTTTGCCCGTGACAACCAGATCACGTTGCAATTCGAACATGATGTCATGCCCGGAACAACATTCCGGGCAACCTAGTTGGTCTAATACGCTACTAACAGCTTTTTTCAGGCTGGAAATATCTGCTGCGACAGATGCGGGCAGAGATACGCGAACGGGAGTACTGGTTAAAGCGGTGTCTTTCATTTTAAATTCTCCATTTTCGTTTTACGAGTATAGGCAGAATAAACGCCCTTTTTTCAGTTATGGATTGAATCACGGACGATCAGCCTCAGGTTTGAGCGCGCTTTATAAGCGAACCGGTCGAGCATTGATAGATTTCCCGCCTGTTTCAGTCAAAAGTAGTGGATTGTGATATTGCATATCGATCTCTCTTGATTAATAAACAATCCGCGTTCATGACTCGCCAGGCAGTCTCGGTCGGCAACGAGGCATAAGGTAATCTGGCATTCATTCAACTGCCGTGGCAACCGTGAAAGTCCCATGAAAGGCGACAAATTTTTCGAAAAGCGGGAAATTGTTTCAATAGAACCCAGTCTCTCCTCTTCAAATACGCTATACGCGGCGTCGAGGGTATAGGTTTTTAGTGCTGCCATTTACAGAACAGTGGGAGGGATCAATGAATGCGGCTATTTGATGAGCCGCCTGCATCAGTACGGTTATCACGCGCCTGTGCGAGCCTGAAGCTGAATCGTAGTTCGGTTTTCTGGCGGCAGAAACGGGGTAGGATAACAGCCGACCAGAAAGCGAGTTATTTGTCACGTCAGCACACAAAGCAACCACGAGCGCTCGGTAGCGCTGAGCGTGCGTAGGTACTTTGAACAACTCAACAGTAGTGGGTTTGCAGACCCGCCTGCTTGTCGAGGGTTATCACACCACGCTTGAGCGAGGAGAGAGCCTGTTGTAAACATCACTCCAAAGGCGCGGTTATTTGCCGAATATTAAAATGGTCAGATTTCGACGTATCTAAGATGCACTACCGGCCGCCGCGTGATGTCCGCCGCGCGGCCGGCGCCAGGAAGGCCGGTAAGGGACTTCCTGGCACAAAATCAAAAGCGGACAGTTAATTTGCTACAGAACCGGGCATTTCTATTTGCTGCTAACAGCCTGGCGGGCCGGTTCCGTCACACTCAGGCGCCTGGCCACCAGAAACAGGATGGCGCTTACTATTAGCAATCCAAGCTCTACTCCGACTGCAGAGGTAATTCCACCTTGCCAAAGTTTTACCATGGCGTCACTAAACATTACCCAGTCCGCCACTACGGTGATGGAAAATAGGGCTCCGCTAGCAATTAGTACTCGGGCTATATACTGCATCTGTATATGTGACCGGAAGGCCCCAAACGTAGTAATAGCCACCGCCAAAAAATAGCTGACAACGACCAGATCAGCGCGATTTTCCCAGCTTACAGGAAGCAGTCGCTCCGCTAAAAATGCCACTGCAGTTGCCAGAACAAAACCGCTGCAGGAGCCCACCGTTAATTTGCCAACAAACCGGGTGACTTTCTCTGATCCACTGTTCTGCTGATACCGCTTGTTCACCCAAAGCATATTCCCTACGATTATCATGCCGGCGACAGCCACCCCCAGGATGAAGTACAGCACACGCAAATCCAGGCCGGCAAAATCGCCAAAGTGGAGCGTAGCGAGTACACGCAGCCCATTTTCAAGCGCGCTGTTATTTTCCCAGCCGGTCTGCCTGATAATTTCGCCTGTGCTGATCCGATAGAATATTTGGTAGTTTTGGTGAAAGTAGTTCTTATCCTTGCCGACCATTTGTAACACGGCACTCTCGTCACCGTAGTTGTAAAATCGAGCAAGAACGGGAGTGGCGCCAAAACGACTCTCCGTCTTCTTGATAAGATCTACCGCCGGAGACATGTCTAGCGCGATACCTGTTTGTGCTGGCGCTGAAAAAACCGTAAAACCTGCATCTTCCCGCAATGCTTCCTGGTCACCCTGATAGAGAATAACTGCGAACGCTATTTGATAGACAATCAATAAATTGAACACTAAACCGCTGATTGCATACATAAGGCTAAATGGCAGGCTGACCACTCCGACTACATTGTGCATATCCAGCAGCTTGGTTCGTTTTCGGTTGCGGCGATAGACAAAAAAGTTGGCGAATATCTTTTTTGCATGAATGAATACGCCAGAGAGAATCGCAAAAAAGAAAAACAAGGTAATAACGCCGACCACGTACTCGCCTATAAACGGTATCTTAAGATTGTAATGTAGGGCGTAAATAAATGTGGCGAGCTCGAAGCTGCCTGGCTGGTCCATTGTCGCACCCGTTTTGGGGTCGATTTTCAGGGTTGCCACGTTTTCTGGTCCCTCATTCTCCTTTTCCGGTAAGAGGTCTATCGCCATGCGATAGTAGGGATTGCGCTCTCCCGGGAGCACAATCGTCAAGTGTTCCTCGGTATTCAGGGGGTATACCGCCAATTTTTCTTCGATGATCTCCAGCAGCGGTTTGTCCTCGGCGGTGAGGTCAATAGGGTGATGGGGTAACTCTGCCCACTGGTTTATCTCGTTACGAAAGAGGCTTATCGATCCTGCGAGAAATATTAGGAACAGCAGGATCGAGATGACTAACCCCAGCCAGCTGTGGGCATCAATCAAATTTTTAATGGCATTATTCTTACTGCTCACTTCGGATTCCTTGAAGACGGCACGCTGCCGCCAGAACCGGTAACAGCAGCAGAGCTTACAAGCAGAAAATCGTCAGATAAGAACAAAGTAGGCATTCAGGGATACCGAGACCAAAAAAACTTTCAAACAGGCGATGTTTGCTTGTCGAGCGGTGTCGCGAGAGTAGCAGTAGACCATTGTGCCTGCCCATAGCGAGAACCCGAGCAGCACGCCCAGTAGCAGATCCACATCCCGGGCCAGTGGTGACAGTTTGTTGATGTTCAGCGTCAGGCTAATCGAGAGCACTAATCCCCACAGCAGGGCGGTGACAGACTTAGGCCACATGGTTCATCCCCGTTAAAGTGACGGCCGAAAAGAACGCCAGGCCAATGGTGCTTACTAGCAGCAAGCGGCCGGATAAGTGTGACGCGACGAGGATTAGTCCTACCCACATGCACATGACCAGCATAAGCACGATCAAGCCGGAGATCAGGGTGCTGTAGAGAGTGCCTAAGCCATAGATTGCTATGGCCTGTAAAAGAGTAAATCCACACCAGGACAAAAACCTCGGCAGCTTGCTTGCAAGCAACTGCTGTCTCGACGAGGCGAGATAGGGGAGGAGGCATCCAGTCCATACGACTAGCGTGACAAATAGCTTCATGGGATTGCGTTAGAAATGTCCTCTGAAACTGCAGCTGACTTGCCTGGGCAGCGCGAGCACCGGTCGGGAGGATTGCTCACCGACATAGGCCTTGACAATATGCTCTTCATCGAAAATATTGCCGGAAATCAGGTGCAGGCCAAGATGCCGCCATTCACAACCGATTTGAAAGTTAATCAACGTGTACATGTCATTTTCCGCATTGTAAAAGTCGTCTTCGGGAGAGGCTCCGTACCAAGGGGTGTCGGTGGAGAGGGAGCCTCTCGCATAATTGGCGTTAACGTTGCCGAAAATTCTGATGCCCGTGGCCCCGTGGCGTAGGTTGCGCAACTATTTTCCACTCCAGCAACTTTCCATTCCAGCAACAACTCGATAAACACACGGTGACAGGCTCCGTCTCCTGCCGCGAGCGCTCTATTTTTCGCCCCGTGGCAATAATTTCCTCGAGTTCGAGCCGCGCGCTCAGTTGTGCGAAAGCTTGAGCGGAAAGAGCCGCGCAAATGAATGGATCGGGCCTAAAGCAAGCTTGTGGGGCACTGTTTTTTACCTCGGCGGTGGTGGGGCGATACGTCGTTCCACCTTGCTCCTGGTCTTGGCGGCGCGCACGGTTGCAAATAATAATGCGAATCGTTATTATTTGCAATAATAGGCGGTGGATGTGACTCTTTGCCCTGCTGCGTTCCCTGCCGGAAAGGGTTCCATTTGTATGCCCGCCCTTTGCCTTACTTAGAGAATTTCAATGAATAAGAACCCGGTAATTCTTGTCGCTGCCCTGGCGGCAACCGCGCTCTCCGCCAATTTGACGGCGCAGCAACAGTCTGAGTTGGAAGAAGTCATTGTGAAGGGAAAAAAAATAGAGCGCTCGCTGCAAGACACCTACGAAAGTGTTGCGGTTTTTACGGCACAGACATTGGAAGAGAGGAGTCTGATTGACCTGCGCGATGTGATAAATCAGACTGCGGGAGCGTCCGGAACCGGTGCCAGTTTTCGTCTTCGAGGGATAGACAGCGGTCCCATTGGCACCTTGAGAAGTGAGCTGGCCAGCTTCTATGTGGATGGTGTGGCCCTGTCCGGTTGGGTCAAGTCCGAGGGTCCGCAGCAAATGTGGGATGTGCAACAAGCGGAGATATTGCGCGGCCCGCAATCGACTAACCTGGGCCGAAACTCACTCGCGGGTGCGATCGTGATAACAACACAGCCACCGCTGTATGAAAACAGTTTTAAGTTAAGAGCGGGTATGGGCAACTATGACACCCGGGAGTTGTCGGGCGCGGCAAACGTCAGTTTGGCTGCGGGCATCTCCGCGCTGCGTTTCAGTTTTGATGCCAGTGAAACCGATGGCTTTAGCAAAAATATTACCCGGAACGAAGATGATTATGCCTATGTGGAGCGCCAATCGGCCCGGCTGAAATGGCTATTGGAGCCCAGTGGCGACCTGCGTATGGTTTTCTCGCTGCAGTATGTGGACAACGACTCCGGTGATACTGCACAGGCAATAGAGGGTGACGGCTATGATCGTGACAGGCGCATCTCTCTGGCCAACGTGCGCGCGAAATATCCGTTGACCGCATGGTTGGGGTCGCTGACTGCGGACTATGCAATTAGCGATAGCTGGAGCATAAAGTCGATTACAGCGGCTTTGGATGGTGAGCGAGCCCGCAGGGATGACTTTGACAACTCGGCGGCGGACGAGGGCGTGGTCTATAGGGAGGGAGATGATCGTAACTTTTCGCAGGAGCTTCGCGTTGACTATCAAAGTGAAAATCTCAGGGGGAGCACCGGTATCTACTACAGCGATGTCGAGGCGAAAAATCGCAACGACACTATAGCAGTCCTGAACTTGGCAGACTTTGGCCTGCAGGCCCTGATCGATTTGGGTGTCTATCCCGCCCAGTATGATTTAACCACCGGCGGAGCTTCTTCGCTCAGTGCTACAAGTTATGCTGTTTTCAGCGAGTGGGAGATTGATTTTCGCGACCGTTGGCGGCTCAGTATCGGTGCGCGCTATGACAGGGAAGAGCAGAAAGTAGAGTTTCAAAACACAGGTTCCAGTACGGTTATTCTTCCTGATCCGGCTGACTGGCCAGGCTTGGAAGCGGTCATTGGCACGGTAAATGGTCAGTTGGAGCCACTGTCGGAAGGTGGTGCTAAATTTACTCCGGAAACAGACTTCGACGCTTTCCTACCCCATATCGGAATTACCTACAGCTGGAATGACGATGTCTCAAGCAGTTTTTTCATCAAGCGCGGTTACCGCTCCGGCGGCACGGAGGTCACCGGTCTGAACAACATCAACCGTTACGATCCGGAATATTTGACTAACTACGAGTTGGCCACGCGGGCGGTAATATTCGATGGAGCCGGAGTATTCAATGCAAATTTGTATTTTGGTGACTGGCAAAAGCAGCAAGTCGATGTCGCGGAAATCCCGGGCAGTATTGTTTTTTTCCGGATTGAAAATGCGGGGGAGTCAGAAATTTATGGCATAGAGCTGGATTTCAACTACAGGGTGAGTGACGCGCTCACGGTTTTTGCGACCGCAGCCTACAGTGAGACAGAGTATGTAGATTTCATCTCGACTACGGGTGAGGACTTTAGTGGCAATCGCTTTGCCTTCGCCCCCGAGACCACAGGGGCAATTGGGGCTAACTATAGGCTAAACAGCGGTTGGTATGTGAATGCCAATGTTACGTATCAGGGGGGCTCCTACGCCGATCCCGAGAACGCCACTAAATTGGAGTCCCGAACGCTGCTAAATGTACACACAGGCTACGAGTTCCAGCACTGGGAGCTAGAGGCTTACACCACTAATATTTTTGATGAGCAATACGCGACCAATGTCTTTGGTATTGTGAACGAAGACAATGGGCAACGTACTACTGCTCGCTTGGGGGCCCCACGTGAATATGGGCTGCGCGTAACGGCCAGCTTTTAACGAAAAGTTGTGCACTGATATTGTATTGAAATTACGGTAACGGCTTGCCAAATAAACTTAACATTTGTTTCCGTTTTTCTTTCGGGGGTCACGTTTTTGCAATTCAAGCGATCTTCCGGTCAGTTTTTCAAGCGTCGTGATCCACGTTGCGCTCCCCGGAGGACAGCCGGTTGTCTCAGACTGGCTGCTTGTTGGTAGAACTCATCTTCCGCTTGACCCAGGAAGACGGGGAAATCACCATAGCACTTCAGAAACGGACGAGTCTTGATCAACCAGCACGCTGCCCTGCAAGATTGGCCGGTAACGCTCGACCAGTCCTCTGCGCGTTTAACCAGCTTCTGGCGCGATGCTGTCGTTTCTCTCACGTCTATTGGGAAGCTTTTACATACTTGTTTAACTGGGTATGTAGCAGCAGCTTTTCCTGGTCGCCAACGAAACTTGCTTCAAAGCTGTTCCTGGCGAGATGAATTGCCTGCTCCCGAGTCATTCCCAGTTCCTTGTGCAGCGCAAAAAAATTCGCGTTCAAATAACCTCCGAAATAGGCGGGGTCATCGGAGTTGATGGTCACTTTGACGCCTTCTTCCAGCAACGTAAGAACGTTGTGGCCCTGCATTTTATCGAATACCCGTAGTTTTATATTGGACAGCGGACAAACCGTTAGGGGTATGCTCTGATCGATCAGGTGTCGCATCAGTTTCGAATCTTCACTACAGCGCACACCATGATCGATGCGTTTTACTTTAAGTAAATCCAGGGCTTGCCAAATGTACTCGGGAGAACCCTCCTCGCCGGCATGCGCAACGGTCAGAAACCCTTCTTCCAAAGCGCGTTCAAACACGCGCTGGAATTTTTGCGGCGGATGACCGACTTCGGAGGAGTCGAGTCCAACGCCGATGATGTGTTTTTTGTACGCTAAGGCGTCATTCAAGGTGTTCATGGCGGCTTCGGCGCTAAGATGGCGCAGGAAGCACATAATCAGCCGGCTGCTAATACCCAGTTTTTCTTTGCCGTCATGCAGTGCATGTGTGATTCCGGCCATTACCACGTCAAAGCCGACGCCGCGGTCGGTATGAGTCTGCGGATCGAAAAAGAGCTCAGTATGAATAACACTCTGCTCATGGCAGCGCTGCAAATAAGACCAGGTCATCGCGTAGAAATCATGCTCAGTCTGCAACACGCTGGCGCCCTGGTAATAGATATCGAGAAAGGATTGCAGATTGTCGAACTGATAGGCCGCCCGCACATCCTCCACGCTGGAGAAGGGCAGTTTGATGCCGTTGCGCTGGCCAATATCGAACATCAATTCCGGCTCAAGGGAGCCTTCAATATGTATATGCAGTTCAGCCTTTGGCAGTTTTTGTAAAAATTCAATCATAGGTGAGGTTTCCACAATTCCCTTTGGCTCCAGATTAGAAAGTTCGAAGTTACCCCCTTTAACGCCGCGAATAAATCACATCGCCTCCGACGATGGTTTGTTCTACCCGAACGTCCAGTAGCTGCTCTTCGGGTACGGTGAGAATATCATGCGACAAAATGGTAAAGTCGGCGAGCTTGCCCGTTTCAATGGAACCCTTGCTATCCTCTTCGAATGCGCCGTAGGCGGCGTCGAGGGTATAGGTTTTTAGTGCTTCCATGCGCGTCAGCTTCTGCGCTGGTTCATAGCCATTTTTCGGCGTGCCGGCCAACGTTTTTCGGGTAACCAGTGAGTAGTAGGATGCAATGGGATTGACAGGCTCTACCGGCACATCGGTGCCGTTGATGATGACCGCGCCGCTGTCCTTGAGTTTGCGCCAAACATAAGCGCCTTCGACAATGCGTTCCCGCCCCAGTCGATCAATCGCCCAGGGCCGGTCGGAACTCATATGAATGCCTTGCATCGAGGCGATGACCCCGAGTTTGGCGAAGCGCGGGATGTCCTCGGCGCTCAAATGCTGCGCATGTTCAATGCGAAAGCGCGCAGCGGATTGCTTGCCGTCAAAGGCTTTTTCAAACTGATCAAGCACCTCGCGGTTGGCCCGGTCTCCTATCGCGTGCACACCGAGCTGGAAGCCGCTTTTCAACGCCGCCTTGCTAACCTGGTATACGGTGGTCATCGGAATGGTCGCAGCGCCGCTGTGCCCCGGGCGGTCAGCATACGGTTGCAGCAGCCAGGCGCCGCGTGATCCCAGCGCACCATCGGCCGAGAGTTTGATGCCTCGCACCGTCAGCCGGTGATTTTCTCTATCAATATCCGGGCCGTTTTTCAGCCACTCTTGCAGCAAGTCGGGTTCCCAGCCGGCAATCATTAACCATAGCCGGCTGGTTAACTTGTCCGCCTTCTGAAAGCCGCGAATGATGTCGATTTCAGCGCTTAAACTACCTGCATCCTGAAAGCTGGTAATGCCATTCCTCGCCAGCTCGGCGAGGGCCAGTGTCAAAGCACTCCGCTCGGACTCCACCGTGGGCTGTGGCAACTCGCGCTCGACCAACAGCATGGCGTTTTCGGTCAGGATGCCGGTGGGCTCACCGTTGTCGTCCTGCATAATTTCCCCACCGTCATCGAAGCGTGTGGAACTGTCGATACCGACCAGGGCCATCGCCTTGGCATTAACAAAAATCGCGTGCCCGCTGGCATGCGCCAGCATCACCGGATTATCAGGGCTGATTGCGCTTAAATCAGCGTGGGTTTGAAAACCATTCACCATTACCTTGGGTTTGGGGTTCCATTTGCTCTGATGCCAGCCTCTGCCCAAAATCCATTCGCCGGGGTTGGCGTCGGCCACGGCGGTTGCTACTTTTTTCACCAAAGCCTGGTAGCTGCTGACATCGCTCAAATCCAATTCTTGCAGCGTTCTGCCCAGTGACATCAAATGGCCATGGCTTTCAATAAAACCGGGTATCATGGTTTTGCCCGCCAGATCCAGCGTCTTCGTGTTGCTGCCCACGAAGGGCTTCGTTTTAGCCTCGGCGCCGACAAAACGAATGATGCCGTCAGCAATCACTACGGCCTCTGCGGTGGGGCGGCTATCATCGACGGTATAAATGGTTCCGCCGTGAATCAATAAATCTCCTGCCGGCGAACTCCAGGCGGGGAAGCTCAGGCAACACAACAACAGAAAAAGAATCGGCTTTTGCATGGTTACTTCATCCGGGTGAATATCGTTGCGTTCAATTAGCCGCGAGACACATCGGCGTAAGCATTGTAAGCGTTACGTCAGGCCGGCGCAGCAACAGCAAGTATACTCATTGGTCATGCCGCCGGCAGTCTAGATTGGGTTTAACGCCAGCGTGGCTCGGTCATTCGCATGGAAGACGATGTTGCCAGCGTAGCGTATCGGCTGGTAACACGGCGCGAAGAGCTGGATTTTGTTGAACGTAACCCGGAGATTTCTTCCTGGCAAGCACGCAGTGCAATGCCCATGGAAGACCCGCAGGAAATGGTTGATAATCTCAGCGTAGAAATGTTGATCAATATGGACGGATCGCGGCATATGGAAATGCGTCGCGTTCTGGTTGTTTCACTCCATGCAGTCCGACCTGGGCGCTTAATTAACTGCCGCTAATCGTCCCGTTAACAATAGGCTCAAAAGCCGTCAGGCTATCAACCAACCCACCTAACGCAGTCGGAAATATATTGGCAAACTCGCCTTGCTCGCCGTGTAGTGCCATATAGTTAAGGATAACGGTTTCAACCAGCAGGTTAACGTTGTTGGCGGCCGGTGTTGATGCGGTTTCCACCGATGCGTCAGAACGCATATAGCCGATTTGCTGGTGTACTGCCTGCTCCTCGGGGGTTGCGCCAATAAGAACGGGTCGGCTACCGGGGTTGTAAACCAGGAAGAACGACGCGGCGGTAGAGGAGTTGTCGCCGGTCCATTCGCCCTTGCCGCGACCTTCGGCGGAGTTGTCCTCGCGGCCGTTGCTGGCTACCGAGCCGTCACTGCAAACATACAGCATCAAGGGTACGCCTACACGCGCCGCGTATTCGAGACAGGCGCCCATGCAGCGGCCGGCGCGCAGGTCGCGCACTTCGCCGGTTGCGCGATCGCCGGTGTGGTAATCGTAACCACCCATCGTGATGGTACCGGCGCCGGCAAAACCATCGACCACCATTTTCATCACCGCGGCGGCTTTGCGGAACTCGCCGTCGCCATCGAACTCTGCGGTTGAGAAGATGCCGCCGCTATCGCTGACGATAACCGGGCTGGCACCCAAACGATCGTCCGGGTTAATTTGCGAAGGGTCGCCAAAGCGCTCGGCGAGGTCGGCACTCTTGACATAGCCGCAGCGCACCTGATTCAGCAATTCCAGGTTATTCGCCATTTTGGTGTCTACATTACCGAGTTTATCGTCGCTGATGCGATAAACTGATTCCATCACGGCGACGGCTTCTGCCTGCGAGAGTGCGCCGAAGTCACCGACATCGACCAGCCCGGTAACATCGCTGGGGCGGTCAATTTTTGTCGGTCGTATCGAGGGGTCTATCAACATGGCGGGCGCCATCGAGTTGCCGCCGGAATCGGAATTACGCGAGCCAACCAGGGTTACCAGTGAGCCATCGGCGCCAGCGCCAGCCAAGCCGGCTTTGGCGATACCGTACATGGGGTTGTGCGGGTTGTTGCCGGTGTCGTTGTCGGAACGGGCGGGAATGACGGCCCCATTAACATTGCCGCTGCCGACGGCAGTGGGCGCCTTCTCCAGAATACCGCGCAAGAAAGCGCTGTCGCTGTGGAAGGCCAGCCCTAACGATGTGTCTGTATGGTCGCCGTTGCTGGTAGTTGTGGGAGTCGCTTCGGTCAGGCCGGGCACCATATCACCGGGGATACCGAGTTTGCTGTAACCCGCCGTGCTGAGGAAATCCATCTGCCCCCCTTGGCCACCCACCAGCACGTTTGAGCCGGAAATATTCACCCCGCCAGCCAGGTCGAAGCAGATAAATGGAATCTTGCCGGCTCCCTGCGTCGCAATACCACAATTGGCGACTGCCGCAGTGAGATCGGGGGATAAGGCATAAGCGGCGCGCGGGTTGGCGAACAGACTAAAAAGAGAGGTACCCATTACCGTGCCCGCGCCGGCCATAAAGCCTTGTGAGATAAATTCCCTGCGCGTTCTGGGGCGGCGGTGATCGGCGTGCCGCAGTGGTTCGTTAACTGCTAGCGGTTTGCGTCTTTTAGCCATGGGTTGATAACCTCTGTTTCTCTTTCGCTAAATTTCTTGTGTGTCAGTGGCGTTAATCGGCAACTGACATTTACCGGGGCTGCTCTGCATTCGCCAAGCAAGCGTTATTGCACCAACATGGCGGCACTGCCCAGCACGGCGGCGCAAACGCCTTTGCTCGCAGGCTTGGTCTGGACTGCGCTGCAACTGGTATTAACGCCGCACAATTGATCGAATAAAGTGTCAAGCTCGCCGGCGGTCGCGACTGAATCGGGCTGGGTGCCGATATTGACACCCAATACCGCGCTGACTAACGGGTCGATAACATTGCTACGACTCGCGACTGACAAGATGCCATCAAAATTAACACTGCCAAAGAACCCGGGGTTAGTCTCCACCAGTGCATCGCAGTACCCAATGGCGAGCTGCGTGACCGCCATCTGGTGCGACGACAAAAATGCTTCAATGTCCTCCACCGACGGCAGTGCCTGCTTGATATCTATATACGTGCTCAGCAGGGAAGGGTTGGCCGCTATGCTAACGCCGGTGATTTCCTGCATGGTGGCGCTGATCTCATCGAAGGTTCGCACTCCAATATCCGAGGTGGCAGCACCATCGAGTCCAACCGGCAAGGTAACGGGCGTTCCGGGTACGGTGACGTTGCTGTTGCTGCCCAACACTTCAAACGTCAGGAAGAATTCATCCGTCTCCGCACCTTTCTCCAGCGCGATAACTGTGCCCAGTGTGGACAGCACCTGCGTGTTGCTGGCTGCGCTGGTCGTAAGACTGGTGTTAAGTTTGGCAAACGATTGTCCAACAATTGCTTCCCGGCCATTGACGCCAATACGCATGCCTTGCAGCGGAATGGCCGATGCAGTTGCGTTCGAGTCCAGGCCCACATAGAAGGGTTCGCTAAACAGGTAGCTGTAGCTGTCAAACTGGCTGACTTCGAACACAATATAGCTTTGCGGTACGTCGATCAGATGCCCAATGCTGAACAGCAGGAAGAACTTCTCGCCGACGCCAACATCAAAGTTTTGTTGTATTTGCTCGGCGCTTAATGCTCGGTTGTGGATGGCCGCCAGTCGAATAGCGCCTTGCCACAGACGGTTGCCGGAGGCTTCATTACCTAACACAAGCGCATAAGTGTCATTCCAGTCGGCCAGTATGCCGCCTTCGACGGAGTCTATATCGTCGCTAAACACGCCGTTAACGTAAACGCGGCGGCCGTCCACCGGGTTGTAGGTAACGACAACGTGTTGCAGCGTAGCCTGCAGGTCTTCGTCGTCGTCGTTGGTTGCCAACGCTGGCGTGCCGTTGGCATCGGTGTTGTTGGAACGGTTTAGAAACTCATAGTTATACAGGTTTTGACCGAGGGTGAAGTTGCGCCCATCGGTGCCGGCCGAGTAGCTGATAATTCTGGCCGGGTCTTCGGCGTCGCCCTGGGTGACATTGCCGGGCGCGATCCAGGCCTCGATACTGTACTCGCCGGTGGCCGTAATCAGGTCGTGCAGCTTTTTGCTGCTGCTGGTAGAGCCTTGTGCCTTGCCGTCGATAATACGTATGCCCCAACCGCCGACCCAGTCGACCTGGCCGCTTAAGGTCAGGTTAATTTCTGGTGCAACGCCGCTGGTATCGAACGCGGTTGTGCCGCTACCGGTCTGGAATTCATAGAGAGCGATAACGTTGGCCTCGTGGCGGCCGCCGCTGTTGGCGGGAATGCCGTCGGGCAGGCTCAGCGCTTTGCTTAACACCAGCCCGGCTTCGGGTTGCGTCGCGCTAATACTGCAGGCCAGCCCTTCGACGGCGTTATGCATGCTTAATGCGTCGGCGCTACAGTTGCCGCTGGTCCAGCAGTTGTGGAACTCATCGCGTAACCTGACGACGAAGCGGGACTTCGCTTCATTCAACGGTGTCGTTGTGTTACACAGGTATTCATCCAGGCTGATTTTGCTCTTCGCCAATTGGTATGACTCTTCCATATCGCTGCCGGCGAAATAAGGGGTCTGCGGTATGGCCGCATCGCTGGTGTGGCAATTCGAACAGTAGGTTGTCAGCAAATTGTGTACGGGCGCAAATTCGGCGGGCGCAGTCGCAGGAAAATTTTTGCTGGCGCCGGCATCTTTGATGGGAGGCGGTATTAATTGAATCACTTTGGCCGCGCCACCCAGTGAATCGTTTGCCCAGTTAGCGATGTAACCTTCGACAATGTTGGCGCACGCGGCTACAGCGCCGGCGTCGTTGCCCTGCCAGCAGTTATGCCCTTCCGCCACTTTGGTGACCATGCGTGAAGTGGAAGGGATGTCAAGGTTGACGACAGTATTGGCGGCGTTGTACGCCAGGTTGATATCGTCGCTTCTCGCGAACGTGGGTACCTGGCCGCGGGCATTGTGACAGCCGCCGCAGCGGTTTTCGGAGCGCAGGTTTTCCCACACATTAATTCTAAAGCTTTGAATGTCGGCGGTTTGGGGGTCTGGCCCGGTGTAGGTCAGCTTGGCGCCACCGACAATGCCGCTGTTTGGGTTTTCGGTAGGATCAGAACCGCTGCCACCGCTGCAAGCCTGTAACGCCAACATTACCGCACCGGCTGCCAGCCATTGCAACGATGACTTCGGCGCCAGCTTGCCGCAGACGTTTGCTTTTTGCGCTGCCTTCATACGTTTACCTATCTACCTTTTGTTCCGACAATCTGGTGAGCGATGCGTTGTTTCGGTGCGCCGCCGGTTTTAGTCGCCCATGCAATGCACGGCGGTTTCAGCAAAAACCTGCTTCAGGTTGTAACCGCTTTGTTTAAAGCTGCTGACGATGTTTTCAAAACTGCTACGGTCGGGTTCGCTGGCATCGCGCAAACAGACGGCGCGAAAAACCTTTTTAACCTGGCATTGAGCGAAGGCTTCGCTGTGCGCGAGTTCCTGCCCCATTGACTTGGCACCGCTGCCGCCACCTGGCAGTGCCGGGTCCCAGCCGAGTAACTCGGCGTTGGGGCCGCTGCGCCAGTAGTTGCTCCAGCTATCATCGGGGGTGACAAAGCCGTACTGAAAATTTGCGCTGTTGATGTGGTATTTGGGGTCGACCACGGCGCCGATATATTGCATGAAGCCATCGCTGCCCTCGTCGTCGGTATTAACGAAGTCGTAGTACGCGAAAGCTTGCGCCATGGGGTCCATGCCGCTGTGACATCCTACGCAGTTGTTGAGAAAAATACGGCTATCACCGCCGGGGCTGCGGCTGACATCCTGGCGAATACGGTCGGAGGGACGGGTGGTGTCTTTTACCTGCTCCATGTCGTTGCACAAATGGTTCAGCAGGGTAAAACGAAACATGGCGCGGTTAGTGCCGTCGATAAAAAATGCCTTGGCGGCGGCGCGCGTTGTCATCACCCCGGCCGTGGCCTCGGCTGGGGTGCCGATAACGGCGGTCTGGGAGTTTTCTATCAGCACGCTGTTGTCGCTCAGGTCGGCACCGCTGATTTCCATATTTTCGTAATGCGCGTTGCTGGTAGTGGAATAAGCTGGAACGCCAGCCATGCTGGGGTGACTGAGGTTGCCGACATACACGGTATTGGCGGACAAAATAGCGCGAAAGTCCTGGTCGTCACGCACCATGCCAATAACGGTAGCGGTGTAGTCATTCAAGGGAGCGAACACGTCAAATTCGCCGTTGGTCCAGGGAGTGACCAGATTCTTCAGCGTCACGTTATAAAAGGCCGCGTTATTCATGGCGGTGTAGGCGGCGCTCAGTGCGTCGCCGCCACCGATATCGTTTTGCATGTCGGTGAGAACGCTAGCGCTGGGTGGCACGCCAGCTATCCGGTCATGTATACGTTTGGCCTGTTCTCTGGAACCGGCGTTCGCCGTACAGTTGACGCCAATAGCAACACACAGCGCCAGCCCAATAACGGCGGTTCTGGCAGCTGTAGCGGGCTCTCGCGAGTCGTTAAATGAACTGAGTGGGTAGGTTTGCCTTGTCATTGTCATGCACAGGTGTCCAATCAAGGTTTTTACATTTCTTAATGCGGCTAAGTAACTTTAGTCGTTTTATTGAGCACATTGCTTGGTAAACAGACAGGTGGTGAGTTGTAGTCGCCCAAAGGCGTTGATCCGTGAACCTATCCACAGAATTAGCAACGCCTGCCTGAGAAAACTGTTGCTGATTGAAGCGTCGGCTAGAGTTAATAGGGATAGCCGTCAACGGCTGAATGAATCATGTGTAATCAGGCGACGGCATGGGCGACGGCAAACTAATCCAACTTTTACGTGCTAGCAGTGGCGTGCTGCTAGTTGCCGGTTTGCTAACGCTGTTGGCTGCCTGCAGTAGCGGCGGCGGCGACGGCGGTGGTGTAGGTATTAGCGACGGCCAAGAAGCCGACCCGGCCGTATTGGATATACCGATTGCCTACGTAAAACGCACTATTCCGGTTGACGATGACGGTGCAGTGGTTAGCGACGATATACGCGAACCGGCGGCGTTTAATCCCGGCGCCGCGTTGTTCGTTCGTGATCGCGGTTCACCCAGTTCCGCGGCGCGTAACATCACCGCCGGTGTGTTCCCCGACGCTGAGCTTTACGATGTGAAGGACTTGAGCGCCTCCTACGACGGCAGCAAGTTGCTGTTCGCCATGCGTGCCCCGGAAATCGAGGATGCCGACGCTGATGAGCAGCCGAAATGGAATATCTGGGAATATGATTTTGCAAGCGATCAGCGACGGCGGCTGTTTGCCTCAGATATTACCGCCGAAGAAGGCCACGATATCGCGCCGCAGTATCTGGCCGATGACCGTATTGTGTTTTCTTCCACTCGCCAACGGCGCTCCAAAGCGATTCTGCTCGACGAAGGCAAGCCGCAATTTGCGGCGCTGGATGAAGACCGTGACAGCGAGGCCTTTCTGCTGCATGTGATGGACGAAGACGGTTCCAGTGTTGAGCAAATCAGTTTTAATCAAAGCCATGATCTTGACCCCGCCGTACTGGACGACGGTCGCATCGTCTTCAGCCGCTGGGACAATATGGGCAACCATGACAGCATCAACCTGTATACGATACATCCCGACGGCAGCGACTTGCAGTTCTTGTACGGTAATCATAGTCATGACTCCGGCACCGGCGATGCCAATACCGACGTGCAGTTTCTAACCGCCAGGGAAACAGAAGACGGGCAACTGCTGGCGGCGTTGCGGCCTTATCGCACTACGCATCTGGGTGGAGGTATTGTCGTTATCGATACCGACAACTTTACCGAGCACGATCAAACGACCGTGCCGGCGCAAGGTGTGTCGGGATCCGGGCAAGTCTCCGCTGCCTTAACTGAAGTGATGACCGACGGCAGCATCTCGCCGGGCGGACGTTTCAGCGCTGCTTTTCCTTTGTTGGATGGTACCGATCGTTTGTTGGTGAGTTGGAGTCAATGCCGGCTGTTGGGAGACGGCGACAGAATTTTGCCCTGTGTAACCGCGGATCTGACCGACCCCGGTTTGGTAGAAGCGCCACCGCTTTACGGTATCTGGATATACGACCTGGTAGAGAAAACGCAGTTGCCCGTGGTGGCGCCAGAAGAGGGAATTGTCTTTACCGACGTCATCGCCCTGCAGGAGCGTACCTTTCCGCAGCAACTCGAGGCGACTGCGTTTGACAGCAGCCTGGCCGACGAAAGCGCGGGCGTTCTGCATATTGCCAGCGTCTACGACCTGGACGGTGTCGATAGCGCCGAACCGGATATTTCTACCCTGGCCGATCCCGCTCAGACTACCTCCAACCAGCGCCCCGCGCGTTTTCTGCGCTTGTTAAAGGCCGTTTCGATTCCGGATGATGAAGTGCTGGACTTCGACAATTCGGCCTTTGGGCGCAGCGCACAGCAGTCGATGCGGGAGATTCTGGGTTACGTTCCCATCGAGCCGGATGGGTCGGTGAAAGTAAAAGTTCCCGCCGACGTCGCGTTCACAATCAGCGTGGTCGATGATCAGGGCCGCCGTCTGGGTGAGCGGCATCAAAACTGGTTGCAATTGCGGCCGGGCGAACAGCGCGAATGTACGGGTTGCCACAGCGCTGACAGCGAGTTACCGCACGGTCGGGCCAATGCCGAGGCGCCGTCGGTCAACCCCGGTGCATTGAATCCGACCATTGAGTTTCCCAATACCGCCCCGGCCTTGTTTGCCGGCGAGATCGGCGAAACCATGGCCGAGGTGTACGCGCGCATTAATGGCGTGCGCTCGCCGACCGCCGATGTGATTTATGTTGACGAATGGACCGGGCCAGGCGTGGCCGCGCAAGATCCTGATTTCAGCTATCTGTATACCGACCTGGCAACCAGCGCGCCGCTGGCAACCGCCTGCGCCACCAACTTCACCAGCGCCTGCCGGATCGTGATCAATTATGAAGAAAACATCCATCCGTTGTGGGCCGTACCACGAACGGCGCTAGACTTGAACGACCCGGTGCAGGATCAAACCTGTACCAGCTGTCACAACGTGGTAGACGCGATGAACACGACACAACTGCCAGCGGCGCAACTGGACTTGAGCGATGGTCCCTCGACCGACGAGCCCAACCATTTCAAGTCATACCGCGAGTTGCTGTTCGGTGACAACGAACAGGAAATTGTCAACGGCGCCTTGATCGATGTGTTAGTGCAGCGTGTTGACGGCAATGGCATCCCGGAAGTTGATGTGAACGGCAACCCAATATTAGTTACCGTGCCGGTCGCTCCCAGCATGTCGGTGGCGGGTAGCCGCGCCAGCGACGACTTCTTTGACCGCTTCGAAGCGGGCGGCAGTCATGCAGGCTGGTTGCAACGCGCGGAACTCAGGCTATTGTCCGAATGGCTGGATATTGGCGGTCAATATTTCAACAACCCCTTCGACGCGCCGCTTGATTAATGCATTGTTGCAGGAGCGACTTTAGTTGCCAACATTAAGCTGCCTGTTCGTCAGTAAGGTCTACACTGTAAAGAGAGCAATGGATTAACACGACCGCTCTGCAACAAAGAGCCGAACAAAAAACACGCACAATTATAAACCTAGAAACCGCAGTTGGATCACGAAAGTATGCACAAGCTCTTAATGCACCTGGAAAATTCGAAAAAGCTCTCATCACCAATAAGGTGACCACGAGTTTTGCGAATCTTCCATGCACATCAATATCTTGCACATCTTTTTCGCGCCCAACTGCGGTTTCTAGGATAAATCACAGAATGGAAAAAATCCGAACACTAACGTTATTGCTGTGCTTGTTATTGAGCTGGTTATCAAACCCGGCCGCGGCGTGGGGCGCGAAGAATCATCAAAAAGTGCAGGTGGCTTCCCCCTTTATTGACTTGCATACCGGGCCTGGAAAGGGTTACCCGAAATTTTATGTTGCCGAGCGTGGCGAATGGATAGAGCTGCTAAAGCGTAAAACGGGCTGGTTTAAAGTGCGCACATTGAATGGCAGGGAAGGCTGGGTTTACGCGAAGCAACTGGCGAAAACCTTGACCCCGGCAGGCGAAGTACTCGCGATTGAAAAGCAGACGGTTATTGATTTTCAAAAACGCAAATGGGAATTAGGTTTTAGCGGCGGCGATTTTGGCGGCGCTGATGTGATATCCGCTTACGCCGGCTACAACTTCACCAGGAATATTGCGGCGGAAGTCACCGTGTCGCAGGCGCTGGGAACTTTCTCCGACAGTCTGTTTGCCGACGTTAGCCTGGTGCACCAGACATTCCCCGACTGGTGTATCTCACCATTTTTTGCATTGGGAGGGGGTATCATAAAAACCGACCCCAAGGCAACCTTGGTGAGCACCGAAGACAGAAAAGATAACAGCTTGCATGTGGGCGGCGGCTTGCGGGTATACCTCAGCAAGCGTTTCGTGCTGCGGCTGGAATACAAAAACTATGTAGTACTGACCAGTCGTGATGACGACGAAGAGATTGAGCAATGGAAACTAGGTTTCAGCGCGTTTTTCTAGGGCCAACGTTTTCCCATGAAGCGTTGCGAAAGCCGGGCTTGTTAAAGCTGGGCGTAATGTTATTCCTTGCTGTTTTCTGCCTGGCGGGAAACAGCTGGGCGGCGAAAAACGAGAAATCGCGCGATATTATTCCGCCCGACCTGGAGCGCCAGGAAATAGACATCGACGCAATCGACAGCGAAGATTTTGAGATTAGCGTTTACTACGGCGTGCTCAGCATCGAAGACTTTGGCTCCAATGACCTGTACGGCGTGCGCCTTGCCTATCACATTACCGAAGGCCTGTTCCTTGAAGCCGCTTACGGTCAATCCACGGGTGGGGAAACCAGCTTTGAAAAGCTGTCTGGCTCGGCTCAGTTACTGACCGAAGACGAGCGTGATTTTACCTACTATAACCTGTCGGCCGCATACAACCTGCTGCCTGGTGAGACCTTTATCGGCAACAGCTGGGCGTTTAACTCGGCGCTATATGTGATCGGTGGTGTGGGCAACACAGAGTTTGGTGGCGACGACAACTTCACCGTTAATTTTGGTGTTGGCTATCGCCTGCTGTTCAACGACTGGCTGGCTTTGCACGTTGACGTGCGCGACCACTTGTTCGACAGCGATTTGCTGGGCAAAGAGAAAACGGTACACAACTTTGAATTTACCGCCGGCTTCTCGGTTTTCTTTTAGCCAGCTTCATTTTGGGGAATTGGGGATAACAGCCATGCGATTTGTAAACGCGCTTTCATTGTTGGTTCTATGCAGTGTCTTTCTGGGCGCTTGCAGCTCCATTGAACCGTGGGTGAAACCTTACCAGCGCGCCAATTTGGCGGACCCGATTATGAGCTTCGATCGCGACCCGGTGTCTTCATCCTATATGCATCACGTGTATCAGGCGCGCGAAGGTTCCACCGGTGCCGAGGGCGGCGCGGGTGGTGGTTGTGGTTGTAACTAACGATGTTTAGTTTACGGCGTTTCTTCCTTCTGGTTGGTCCCGTTGTTGGCTCGGCGTTGCTGCTGTCACAGCAACTGGCGGCCGCTATTTTGCCGGAGGACAGGGCGGATGTGTTGTATCACTCGTATGACGGCGGTGGTGTAACAATTGACGGCCCCTCGGTGCTGGTACGAAAAAGCATCAAAGGGAAGTTTGCCCTTAGCGCCAACTACTATGTAGACAATGTGAGCAGCGCTTCCATTGACGTTGAATTGTCGGCCAGCGAGTATACGGAAAGGCGCGAGGAGAAGTCGGTCGGTATTGACTACCTGCGCGATAAAACCCTGATCAGCATGGGTGTGACCAATAGTGAGGAAAACGACTATAGCGCCAATTCTTTTCGCTTTGATGTAAGCCAAGATTTCTTCGGTGGTTTAAGCACGCTGAGCATGGGCTATTCGCGTGGTTCCGATGAAGTTGGGCAAAACAATGACCCCGAGTTTAACGAAGAGGTTGACCGCCAGCATTATCGCTTTGGCTTGAGCCAGGTGCTTACCGAAAACGCACTGCTGAGTCTGAACTACGAAGCGATTACCAATGAGGGCTTTCTGAACAATCCTTATCGGCAAGTACGTTTTATCGACCCGGACGACGCGACCAACTTCAAACTCGAGAATGAGATTTATCCCAACACGCGCACCAGTGATGCGGTGGCGCTTGGCCTGGTATACTACCTGCCTTATCGCGCCGCCATAAAAACCAAAGCGCGCTACTATTCCGATGACTGGGGTATCGACGGCGTGACGCTGGAGCTGGGTTACACGCACCCATTCCATGATCGCTGGATTTTCGATATCAAGTATCGTTACTATGACCAATCGGCGGCGGATTTTTACAGCGACCTTTTTCCCAGCGCCGACTTCCAGGACTACAAAGCGCGCGACAAGGAGTTAAGCACCTTTACCTCGCATACGCTGGGTATAGGCGTAAGCTATTCGCTCAACATCGACCGGATCAATTTTCTCGATAGAGGCAGTTTAAACCTGTATCTTGACCATATCCGCTTTGAGTACGACGATTTCAGAGACGCCACCGAAACCGGTGTTGGCGCCGGCGAAGAGTCTCTGTACGGCTTCGAGGCCAATGTTATTCGGTTCTATTTCTCGTTGTACTATTAGCCCGAAGGATAGTCATGCTGCCTCCGGCCGCTAAATCTCTTTTGTCTGCCGTTGCCTTAATGCTACTTTGCCATCCAGCGCTGGCCGAATGGTACAGCGACAAACAAGCCATTATGGGTACCGAGGTGGCAGTAGAGCTTTGGTACGAAAAGCGGCACGCCCAAGCAGAGCAGATTTTGCAAAAGATCATGGCCGAAATGCGCCGCATCGACCAACACTTCAGCCTTTATATCGACAGCAGTGAGCTCAGCGAACTTAACCGGCACGCCAGCAACAAAGACGCCTACGCAAAACCACTTTCTGTGTCGCCGGAACTGTTTAATCTTCTCGCCGATGCGCAGGCGATATCCGAACTGAGCGAAGGTGCTTTTGATATTACCTTCGCCTCGGTCGCCAAATTTTATGATTACCGTAAAGGCGTAAAGCCCGACCGGCGGCAGATCGCTCAGCAGCTACCCGCGATTAACTACAAGCATATTCTCCTCAACCAACAAGATCGGTCGGTACGCTTCCAGCGGCCAGGCGTGAGTATCGATTTAGGCGGTATCGCCAAAGGCTACGCGGTTGACCGCGGTGTAGGCATACTGCGAGCCGAGGGTATTGAGCATGCTATCGTTTCCGCCGGTGGTGACAGCCGCTTGATCGGCGATCGGCGCGGCCGGCCGTGGCTAACCGGTATTAAAGATCCCCGCAGTGAAGAGGAAATGGCAGTGGTGATGCCGCTGCAAGATACCGCGGTCTCCACATCAGGCGACTACGAGCGTTTTTTCCTCGATGGCGACACGCGCTACCATCATATTCTGCACCCGAAAACCGGTGACTCGGCCCGTGAAGTTCAAAGCGTAACGATATTAGGTGCGGCCGCAATCACTACCGACGCCCTGTCGACCACGGTGTTTGTACTCGGCGTGGCGCGCGGGCTGGCCCTGGTTAACCGCTTACCAGGGATTGACGCCGTGATTATAGACAATCACGGCAGGCTGCATTACTCGGCCGAGCTAGAAAGGCCTGAGTAGCTGTTGACTGCGCATGCAGGAAGTGGTGCTTAGCAAGCCTTGAGCATAGCCCGCGCCAATCGAGCGAGCCCGTTAACGTGCGGATCATCGATTCCAAGGTTCAGCAACGCAGCGTCCAGTTCTAACAAGTAGTCTATGTTTTGACCGCTGGGGCCGCTGCTTGCAACGATATGGGAAGCGATTTGCGCCATTGGCGCCGGACCGAGGTAGGCATGATTGTCGTGTTCCGCGATATACACGGTGCCTTCCTGCATGCTGTCGTCGCGGAACAACAATGTCGTATCCACCCGCCGATAACCGTTCTTCTCGCGATGATCCAGATGCTCGAATACGTCCTCCTTGACCCGGTAGGCCATACCCCCACATAGGTTCCCCGGCGACTCAACCAGCGTCACCACGCGCCCGGGCGCATGCGGCATTCCACGGTGATCATGCGAGCCCTGCCAGAACCGTCGGGCCCACCCCGCGATGCTGGCGGGCCGTTTCTCGAGATAGGGAAAGTCAACCCGAAAAATCAGCGAGCCATAGCCAAAAACCCAGTGTTCATTATGCATGCGGCTATTGTCGCTGGCTGGCTGTGTTTCGACAAGTCACAGCCTGGCACAGGGGCAATTCGCCTCTACCGGTTAAGGTACTTGCGGCCTGGTTTGCTTGACGCTTATTGTTTTGTGCCTGGCCCACAGCACGTATCGCTGTCTTGAACCGGCGGGCAGTTAACTGCGGGTGCCATCGTTGTAAAGCATGACGACCTCGCCGTGCACGGCGGCAACGATTGATCCTGTGTATTGCGCAGGCCGGGCCGTCAACGTGCGGTTTGCGGTTGTGCTGGCGTGGGGTTCCTGCGAAGATGCGCCGCGTTTAGGCCTACTGTAGATGGCTAATACCGCACACTAGCGTTAGGAGGTGCTATGACCGCCGTAGTTATCGTGTTTTTCGTGTTCGCTGTTGCCGTCTGGGCAATAGCGGCTTTTTACCTGCGTGGTGAAGACCTCGGGGCTTATGATCAGCCGCAGGGCCAAAGCTTTTCCACCGGCGCTGCGCCCAGCTCAGAACATCAAGTGGTATCTAACTTGCTGCAAGAAGGTATCGGTTCTTTGCAGCATGGATCGCTCAAAAGTCGTCTGCTCGTGATGCGCGAATATATGGATGATTTGTTCGAAGGCCGGGAGTTTGTCAGCGCATTCAGCGCGGTCAATATCGACGGTTTGGCCGCCGAATGGGTAGTGGCTCCCGGAGCCGACAGCGCGCGGCGCGTGCTCTATATCCACGGTGGCGCATTCACCATGGGCAGCCCCGGAAGTCATCGGGTGATTACCAGCAAGTTTTCTCAAATTGCCAATGCCGCGGTATTGGCGATTGACTACCGGTTGATGCCTGAACATCGGCGCATGGACGGTATAGAAGATTGCCGTCAAGCCTATCGCTGGGTTTTGGGCCATGGTCCCGACGGCTGGCAACCGGTCTCGAAATTGTTTGTTGCTGGCGATTCCGCCGGCGGCAACTTAACCCTGTCGCTGACGGCCTGGGTGCGCGATCAGGGATTGCTCGCCCCCGACGCCGTGGTGGCACTGTCACCGGTAACCGATGGCACATTGAGCGGCCCCAGCCTGAAAACCAATGTGGCCAGCGACGTTATGCTCGGCCCGCAGTTTGGCGCGCTCAACAAAATACCCAAAACACTTTTGCTCTGGGCGAGCTGGATTGGCGTGCGGATTAACCCACGCGATCCGGTGATTTCACCGGTTTTCGGCGATCTCTCGAATTTGCCGCCGGTGCTGGTGCATGCGAGCGAAGCGGAGATGTTGGTCGACGATTGTCGCCGCTATACCAACAAAGCCGCGGCGGCCGGGTCGCCGGTGCAGCTGCAAACCTGGGCACATGTGGTTCACGTATGGCATCTCTTCGAACCTGATCTCACCGAAGCGCGCGAAGCTTTTGAGGAAATTCGAAAGTTTATCGCCGAGCAGGAGGAAAGCGCCTGAGCGTGTTTGCGTCATTTACCACCCTCTCTTGAGATGCAGCATGTTCTGCGGGGTGAACTATTGGTGAATGCGACCCGACAGCCTTGCCCGCCCCCATTTATATAAGGGCGTAACAAGCACGTCTTCCTGACCCTGCGCATTTGCGCATTATAGTGGTAGCTGGACTACCGGTATTCCGAGGGATGGTTTGCCATTCCTGCTGCCCACACCGGGTTCTGTTCGATATAGCGATAGCAGGTCAGCAGGTATCGTTCCGAATCGATTAAGGTGGCTTCGTAACGCCCTGCCAATAAATTGCCAGTGCGCTGGTAAGCGTTGTTGAGATACGACCCATAGTAACGGCCCAGCGTCTGCATTGCTTCGCTGATGCCCTGCGTGGTACACAGCGAGGGAGACGCGCCGAGGCAAAAACGGGGGATTGTTGGCGGTAAAGGGAGGTTACTGTTTAGCGGAATCAATCGAGTCTGACCCCATTGATAAAAATGAATATAGCGTTTTATCCAAAGAATATAGGTTTTCTCCGTTGCCCATGAT
>CAZJDL010000014.1:0-42363 GCA_964544755.1 uncultured Pseudomonadales bacterium
AATATGTACCGGATACAATCGGTGGGACACATCAGGTTTGTGCGCCGAAACCAGCCAGAAGCGCTTGGCAAACTCCGCTATTTGCGCAACTTCAGCTCTCCTCTGCGAACCGAAAAGCTATCATCGCCGGAGAATACTAGGCTGAGAGCCGTGCCGTTGGACGCGATCCATTTGCTGGGAATTCGTAACGACTCTCCAGCGTCGATATCCCATTTTTCCGTATAGAATACTGTTGCCCACGGACCCCAGGGCTCGGGTGCTTCATACATGCTCCAATGGTTGACTCCCCCGGGTTTCCAGGCTGTTTGCCCCACATTCCGCATCGTCATCAGGTAGCGCCCAAGGCCTCTATTGTGTACGACGTCTAGTCGATTACACCCATCTTTAAACGTGAACACTGGCTTTCGATTATCGAACGAGTGGCTCCACTTTGGCTCTCCTTGCTGGTCCAATCCTGCGAAGTATTCGTATTCGGTGAGCAGTCTGATTTTCTGCTTGTGCACGCGAGCTAAAACAACGTGATCACTAGGAATGTAGGCTGAATCGGAGTCTGATGAATATGTATACACATACTCATCTCGTGCATCAGCATAATTCTTGCCAAAATTCAGAAACACGCAGTAACCCAGGTCTGTGTGCTTCCAAGGGCTCCACTCCCATGTCTTGCCTTGATCTGCAGACCATGCGAGCTGACACTGTTGCCCCTTATTGTTGGCATTTCGAACCCACATATAGAGTATATCGCCCACCATCAACATACCGCTGGCTTTTTTCCCGGCCTTACTGTCGCCAAGTTGTTCGACAGATGAGCTGCGGATATTGCTGCCGCTGATCTGTCCGTGCTGCCCCTCAACTCGAGCAATTCCAAGACTGAGTTTGCCGGCTACTTTTGGCTTGAAGCCCCAACCATCACCGTAGGCCGTATACAAACTTCCGTCTTTTCCCCAGGTGACGGGCCAGTTGTCGCTGCCTTCCGCTGCTCTAAAAACTTTATTGTTCCATTGGATGCCAGTGATCAAAGTACTGTTAGGATAAGGTGCGCCCCGGTTGACGGATTCCACAATGGGATTTAGGAAGCCGCTTAGTACGCCATAGTTATCTGAGGATCTTGGTCCTGGCCAATCTTTTCCGGCGCGCACAGCAACGATATCAAGGCTTGGTATCACAACAATGTGTGAATCATGTAATCCCCACGACCAAAACGCGTCGCGTGGTACCGCTGGTAATGCGCCATCGTAGTTGTTCCACCAGAGCAACCCGTAGTGGCGTGGACCGTTGGCATAAAAAAACTTCTTGTTCTTGGATACAACACTTAAGTCAGTGTTTTCCGGGTTGGGCTTGCTGGCTAGGTCGACAAACTTTGCAGGCAATATTTGCTCACCCTCCCACGTGCCACGGTTCAAATACAACTGCCCAATCAAGGCCATGGCGCGAATGTTCGCTGAAATACCACCGCCCAATTCTTGCCGGGGGATGCCTCTTAGTTCTGGTTCCTGATACGCGTGCGTTCTCCATTGCAAATCACTTTTGAGAATGCCGATCTTTCGAAACACTCGTTCTTGCAATAATTCATTCAGGCCTTTACCGAAGAGAACAGTAAGATAATCCCCTAACCAATTAGGCCCGCAATCACTATAAGCCCAAGCCGTGCCGGGTTCAAAAAAATGCGCGCAAAAACCATCGCGTTTGTCAAACCCGGCAGTTTGTTCGGCGATTTGTCTTAAAGTTATTTTATCTAACCATTCATGATTCTCAGCGACAAGTGTAACTGTCTTAAGCTCGCTGAGCTTCTCCGCCAGCAGATCGTCCAGATCGACTTTTTTGTCCAGCATTGCTAGCCCAAGGGCGCTGATGCCGATGCTCTTGGTTGATGACTTCAGGTCGTAGAGTTTTGATTCATCGCCCCATTTTGCTACCACTTTTCCGCTACGCATTATTAAGCCGGAGCCCTCGCCTTGCAGCGCATAATCACGGGCCGCTTTGAGCTTCTGCTCGTCCATGCCCACAGTGCTTGGCGAAACAACTTGCCATTTTGCGTCCTCCGTTGAGCAAGCGCAGAGTGAAATCGAAATAATGATCAAGACGCTAGCGTTGAATTTCGGCAATATCGTTTCTAACATACTGTTGCATGCCTGCGCAAAAAGAGAATATAAAAAATAGGACGTGGTATTCGGCGAGCCCCATTAGCTATTGAAGGCATGCCTTTGCATCTTGGTATTCTGAAAGAATACCAAGGGTGGGCTGATGATGGCAAGACTGCGCTGTAGATTGGCTTTAATAGCTGTGCTTTATATGTACAGCTCTGCTGGCGAATTCAGATTCAAGCAAGCCATACAAAGTGTTTAGAATCAGCTAAACTGATTAAGTTCGAGTTTTCTTGTCTTTCGGTAGGACGTCACGGACGCTGAACGTAGCCTGAAGCATTTCTTGTAGGTTTGGAATGTAAACTAATTATTATAGGTTTAAAGAAGCAGCTCATGGGGTTTAAGAAGAATTCACGGGCCGACAAGATTGCAACTATTGAGTCGACTCATTACGATTTGGTGGTTATTGGCGGCGGTATTTTTGGTGCCTGTGCACTTTGGGAAGCGACGCTGCGTGGATTGTCCGTACTCCTGGTTGAGGCAGAAGACTTTGCATCGGGTTCATCGGCCAATTCGTACAAGATTGTGCACGGCGGCCTTCGATACATGCAACATCTTGATTTGCCAAGAATATGGTCCTCTTCCCGGGAGCGTAGCGCTTTTCTTCGCATTGCTCCGCATCTGGTAACACCGCTGCCTATCCTCATCCCGACCTATGGTTGGGGGATGTTGGGAAAACCCATTTTAGGTGCGGGTATGTTGTTGTATGACATACTTACTCTTGGGCGTAATAGATCTATTCCCGATATAGAGCGCCACATTCCACTAACAAGGTTCATGAATCGACAGGAGACGTTGGAAAAATTCCCTAATATTCCGTCAGAAGGGCTTACTGGAGCTTGTATTTTTAGTGACGGGCGATTTTACAATCCTACTCGGCTGATCTGGTGTTTTATTAAAAGTGCAATGAGCCGGCAAGCGCATGCGATAAACTATATGCGTGCGTCTCAATTAATTCTGCAAGAGAGTCAAGTTGTAGGGCTTGAGGTTGAAGACGTCTTAACAGGCCAAAGCTCCAATATCAGTTGTAAATCTGTGTTAAACACCGCAGGCCCCTGGGCCGAGCGCTTGCTTGCAAATTTCAACGCATCGAATCATCAGTCGGAAGCCACATATTCGAGAGATGCTTGTTTTGTCATTAATCGAAAGTTGCCAGCAGAATATACCTTAGCACTGCAAGGGAAAAATAAGGATCCCGACGCTTTGCTTGCGAGACCCGCTCGCCACCTATTTATGTCGCCGTGGCGAAATCATACGTTAATAGGCGTTTGGCATAAGGTAACCGACGTAAATCCGTCTGAGGCAAGCGTAAATAGATCTGAAATCGAGCAGTGGCTGGAAGAAATAAACTCAGCTCATCCGCAGTTGGAAATCCGCATGGATGAGGTGAGCATGTGGAACGCTGGCTTGGTACCGTTTGGTGAAAATGAAAATGGGGCGGAAAATCTAAGCTATGGCAAACGCTCGCTTATTGTGGATCATGAGAGAACAGAGAATATTAAGGGATTAACCACGCTTATTGGGGTTCGATTTACGATGGGCCGTGGAGAAGCCGAGAAAGCTCTGGATCTTGTCGAGATCAAGCTTGGAAGAAAAGCGAATCGGCCTGGTTCAGATTATATTCCGGTCTGCGGGGGTGAGTTTAACGTATTTGAACATCTGGTAAATGATATCGCGGAGCAATTCTCCCCGATTATGGAGGTAGATACTATCCGATCTTTGGCACACAATTACGGGAGTGATTACAAAGTAATTGCAGAGTTGATCAATAAAGATGCTGGCTTGGCAAAGGCGTTTGATAACACGACCGTAACGCAGGCTGAAGTGATCCATTGTTGCAGAAATGAAATGGTCGAGGGTTTTGCAGATCTGGTATTTAGACGAACAGATGCCGCGACGGCAGGAGACCCGGGCGAGCAAACACTACGGGAAATGCTCGATGTTGCCGCTGCAGAACTAGACTGGCCCGAGGCACGAAAACGGCAAGAGCTTGAGAAGGTCATGCAGCGCTTTCCACAATGGTAATGGGGTAGGTAGACGTGAAAATTTGTATTACTGGTGCTACTGGTTTCATTGGGAGTCGATTGTCTCAGAAGCTAAAAGACGATGGCCATGATGTCGTTGCTATTGGTATGGTTAACAACGCAGTGGAACAGGGGCGGCGTGATCAGTTAGAAAAAACTGGTGTCCTGTTTTCAGAAGGCAGCGTGAATGATGCGGCTTTCTTAAAGAGTGCGCTTCAAGATTGTGATCAGGTTTTTCACCTGGCCGCGGCGCAACATGAAGCTAATGTTGGCGAGGACTATTTTCGGGAAATAAATGTTGAAGGCACGCGACATATGTTGGACGCGTCTTTAGTTTGTGGTGTAAAACGCTTTGTTCACGGCAGTACCATTGGCGTTTATGGTGCAGCCATGTCGGGAGAGTTGGATGAGGAGTCTGTGCTTAGGCCGACCGATCACTATGGACGCACAAAGCTGGCGGGAGAACAGCTTGCCCTGCAATACTGCGATCTACTCGATTTGGTCGTCATTCGTATTTCCGAAACCTATGGTCCTGGCGACCGCCGTTTACTCAAACTTTTCAAAGGAATAAAGACGGGCGCTTTTTTTATAGCAGGTGATGGCAAAAATATACACCAACTTATATTTGTTGATGATCTGATCGAGGGTATGGTTCGTGCAGCTAATGCCGAGCAAGCAATTGGGAAAATCTACGTTATAGCTGGTAGCGAACGTTTGGATACCAATCAAATGTGTGAAGATGTTGCCAAAGCAGTAGCGTCCAGCAAAGCACTTCTACGTTTGCCTATAAAGCCAATCAGGTTATTAGCGGCTCTTGTAGAAGGAATTTGTCGCCCAATCGGTATACAGCCGCCCATTAACCGCCGCAGTTTGGATTTCTTTAGTAAGAGCTTTTTTTTCCGGCAAAATAAGGTTGAGAAGGAGCTTGATTTTGCTCCGTCAACACGATTTTCTGAGGGGGCGAGAAAAACTTCAGACTGGTACCAGCAAGAGGGGCTGCTCTGACTTCGCTTTCCCGTCAACTTGGCTTCTGGCAGGACGCGCCAATTTTCTTGGTAAACAGTTTGTTGGATTTACCATACATGATGAACAGCGCTCGGAAAGAGAGATGTAAGAGACCGGAAGCTGCCAACAACAAATAGTTGGCTGGATTTTTCCAGAATACATAGAGGTTTAGAGGGAAAACCTGAATGTTTTCGAATCCTGTGTAATTCAGAGCTTGTCTCATGGTGTACTCGGTGAATGTATTACAGTGGTCGAAGTTTTGTGCCAATGATTCCGCTCCTACTACAGGGTTTGCGCCGTTCAGCGAATGACATATTAATCGACCGCCAGGTGTTAGTTTGGATAAGCACAACTTGAAAAATGTCAGCATTTCTTTTTTGTTAAGGTGATTAATTTCCTGTTCACAAAAGATAGCGTCCAGGCTGTTGTCAGCCAATGCGGTCACATACTCAAAGGCCCTGGCGACTTCGCCATTGAAGCCTTGTTTCTTTGTCCAATCGATTTGACATTGCCGTGAGTCAATGCCTTTAATATTCGTATAGCCGTCTTTGCTGAGTGTATTAAGGCAGTAACCAGGGCCACAACTCACAACAAGGATTGCAGAACTCTTATCTGTGGGGAAGTGCTTTAGATAATTGTTCTTGTAGAACAAATGAAATTTGTTAAAGCCCTTCTCTATATCTTCTGGTCCTTCCCAAAAAGAATCAAAAGGTTCAATTTGGGATTCCAGGCTGTCACTGCTGATCATAATGTTAAACATCTCTGACTTTGAAACTTTAGATAAAGATAGAGTAGCTAGTATTCAGTTATTAGGCAATAATAATATGGACGCTAGTTTTCGAATGTGTGGTTTACAGAGACTAGTATTAACTTCCTATTATGGATATTAGTAGAATAAAGTGCATATATTATTTTGTGATTATGAGTATCCGCCATTAGGCGGTGGTGGTGGCGTTGTTAATGCGTGGTTGGCAGAGGAGCTTGCCAAGCAGCATAGTGTTACGGTGCTGACTTCAGGTGCTGAAGGCTTGCCGGTGGAAGAAAATGTTAATGGCGTACGAGTTATCAGGGTACCCGTTTATTTTCGCAAACGTTTACAAACAGCCAGTTTCGCATCAATGCTGGTATATGTAGCTAACGGAATTTTCCAGGGGTACAAACTAGTAAGGCAGGAGCAGTTTGATATTATCAGTACGTTTTTTGTGATTCCAACTGGCCCGGTGGGTCACGTATTGTCGCGATTAGCAAAAGCGCCCAATGTTCTATCAGTGCTTGGTGGTGACATCTATGATCCTAGTAAAAAGAGCTCTCCTCATCGCCATGCGCTCCTGAGGTCAATTGTGCGTTACCTGTTAAAGAAGGCGGATCTTGTAACGGGTGAATCACATGATGTTATTAAAAATGTAAACAAGTACTATTCGCCTGATTTAGAGACCACGCTTGTTCCGCTAGGTATTCCCCGGCCACCTGCCGTGGTGGTCGATCGGAAGGATTACGACATAGGTGAAGAAGACTTTGTATTAGTCACTGTCGGTCGTTTGGTTGCCAGGAAAGCCGTCGATCAGCTGCTTAACATAGTTTCTCGAGTTGAGAACAAAAACGTAAAGTTGTTTGTGCTAGGTGACGGGCCGGAACAGGCGGCGCTTAAATCGTTGGCTAACCAACTGGGAATTGCTCAAAGTACCAGATTTGTAGGGCATGTCAGTGATGAAGAAAAGTTGAAGATCCTTCATTGCGCCGACATCTACGTGTCGACCAGCCAACATGAAGGATTTGGATTGGTTTTTCTGGAAGCTATGTCTGCGGGTCTGCCCGTCATATGTTATGACCACGGTGGCCAGACCGACTTTTTGGCAGACGGTGAGACTGGGTATTTGGTTCCGCTTAATGAGGCGTCTTTGTTTCAGGGCTGCATAGAGAAATTGCGGGCAGATAAAACCATACGCGAAGCGATGTCAGCGGCAAATCTTGTTGCTGTCGAGAGCCACTTTATGGACACTTGTGCTCAAGAGTATGAAAATTTATTCGAGGAAGTGTTGTCACGGAAACAATAATTTGTGGGGCAGCAGGCTGTATTGATTCACGCGGTGTAAGCTATAGCAGCACGCTCAAGGCTGAGGCCATCAAGTTTTAGATATAAAGATTGGGGTTTTACGATATGGATAAAACAAAGGCTTTAATAACGGGCGTAACCGGGCAGGATGGTGCTTACTTAACCCAGTTGTTATTGGAAAAAGGCTATACCGTCTATGGCACATATCGACGTACCAGCTCGGTAAATTTCTGGCGCTTGGCAGAACTGGGTGTTGAAAATCATCCAATGCTACACCTCGTTGAGTATGACTTGACAGACATGAGCACTAGTATTCGTTTATTGCAGTCTACTGATGTTGCTTGCGTCTACAATTTGGCGGCGCAGAGTTTTGTTGGCGTTTCATTTGATCAACCAATTACCACTACCGAAATTACCGGGATTGGTACTCTAAATTTGTTGGAAGCGATACGCATCGTTAACCCAGAAATTAAATTTTACCAAGCTTCAACCTCCGAAATGTTTGGTAATGTGCAAGCCGTGCCTCAAGATGAAAACACATCATTTTATCCTCGCAGTCCATATGGAGTGGCGAAGTTATTTGCTCATTGGGCGACCGTTAATTATCGCGAGTCTTACAATATTTTTGGCGTCAGTGGGATTCTTTTTAACCACGAGTCTCCACTTCGTGGCAAAGAGTTTGTTACCCGAAAAATAACGGATGCGGTAGCGAAAATAAAACTGGGTAAGTTGAATGTTGTTGAGTTGGGTAATTTGGACGCGGAAAGAGATTGGGGATACGCGAAAGATTATGTGCTTGGTATGTATAAGATGCTCAATGCTGATGAGCCGGGTACGTACCTGCTGGCTACCAATCGCACGGTAAAGGTCAGGGAGTTTGTTGCTTTAGCATTTAAGGCCGCAAATATTGATATTGTGTGGGATGGTGAGGGCTTGCAAGAAACCGGTGCCGAAAAAGCTAGTGGTAAAGTGCTAGTACGTGTTAATCCAAAGTTTTATCGGCCTGCTGAGGTGGATCAATTAATGGGTAACCCACGCAAAGCCAAAGAGGAGCTAGATTGGGAGCCTGTTATGAAGCTGGAAGAACTATGCCAAAATATGGTTGAAGCAGATCTTAGAAGGAACAAACAAGGTTTTCTATTCTAGTATTTAGAGATGAAAAAATTATTGATTACAGGGAGTAACGGATTTACCGGAGCCTATATCAAGAAGGCATTCGAGGAAAAGGGTTACCGAGTTTTTGGTCTGGTTCAGCGTCGTGCGGGTAACAACGAGTTTCCCTGCGATCTGGCGGATAAAAACGCCTTGTTAAACATCGTAAACGATATCCGTCCCAATGGCATCATTCACCTGGCCGCCAAAGCTTTTGTAGGCCAGCAAAATCAAGAGGAATTTTACAAAGTTAACTTGTTTGGTACGCTCAATCTACTCCAGGCGATTAATGACGCTGGCCTAAAACCGGATAAGCTAATCGTTGCCAGCAGTGCTAATGTTTACGGCCAATTGGATTCTAGCAAGATCGCTGAAGATGTTACGCTAGCTCCTGTCAATCATTATGCCATCAGCAAATTGGCTATGGAACACGCTTTAAAAATGTGGTGGGATAGAATTCCGACTATTATTACACGCCCGTTTAACTATACCGGGCCAGGACAAGATGCGCGCTATCTGATTCCCAAGATAGTCAGCCATTACAAAGCACGAAAAAAGCAAATCCAGCTCGGCAATACTAACATTGCTCGCGAATTTTCGGATGTGAGAGATGTTGTCCAAGCCTATGTAAGGCTTTATGAGAGTCGGGCTCAGTCAGAAATAGTTAATATGTGTTCTGGTTGCACGTATCAATTGAGCGAGATTATCAGCTTGATGAATCAGATTGCCGGATATGAGATAGAGGTGTGTGTTAACCCAGCCTTCGTTAGATCAAACGAGATAAAGGTTCTTGGAGGAGACAAGAGCAAATTGGTGAGGCTGAGTGAGTTTCATTATCGTTATACCATAGAGCAAACGTTGAAGAGCATGTACAATGAGGATTATTAGGCAGCTTTTGATTTAGCACCTTGATCTAGCGCCTCTACGATCCCCGCTTTGCCCACGCCATCAATATACATTCGGTACCACACCTCAGCTGAACTAAGCAACCACAACCGCTGGCCATGATCGCGGCGTTTTGCCAAGTGCTCTTCGAGCAGCTTATCAATGATCTCTGCATTTAGTATATTTTCCTCCACCAATCGTGACCGCTTCAAAAACGTCCGATAGATAAGTTGATACTCATCAGCGAGCATATAAGTAATAGCTGAGCTGAACCCCTGCTTTTTTCGCTGCATAACTTCAGAGGGCAGGTATCGCTTAGCTAGCTCCATCTGAATGAGCCGCCGCTGGCGGCCCTTCACCTTCATATTTACGGGGATTCGAGCACAGAACTCCGCTAGTTTATGGTCCAGAAACGGTGCCCGCGCCTCTAGCCCGTGCGCCATGCTCATTCTGTCCGATATCATTACCGGGTGGTCCGGCATGCGAACCACACTGTCGGAATTTAGCATTTTGTCTATCAGCTCATCTGCATTTGCCTGATCAAAATGTTCCTTAATAGATACTTCCGGATCGAATACACCAACAGTGCTGAGAAACGCCGGTGTATACAGCGCTTGCTTATAGCGGTCCGAGAAATAAAAATAGCTCAGGCTTTTCGCGTAGCGTTCGGCGCCCTGGTAGAATGCAATTGAATTTATCCATTTAGCCTGGTGAGTATGACTTTGATACCAGGCCCCTTCTGGAAACATGTCAAGGATTTTGCTGACAACCTGCTTGCGCAAAATGGCTGGTAGCCATGCATACATAGATGCATATACATTGCCGTAGTAGCGGTCATATCCACCAAATAATTCATCTCCACCGTCCCCGCCCAGCACAACTTTAACGTGCTCTCTGGCCAGCCGAGAGATGTAATACATTGCAACAGAGAGGGAGTCCGAAGGCTCATCCATATGCCAAATGATTTCAGGTAGCGACGTTACCAATGATGGCTTAAAAGTCAGGATATGATTATTGGTCTGGTAACGCTCATCTACCAATTTAGCGTACGGTAACTCGCTGTAATCCTTATAAGGCACATCGCCGGAGAAAGTATGAATGGGTTCATCACTTTGACCAGCCATCATGCCAACAATCAAGCCGGAGTCTACACCGCCGCTGAGATAAGCGCCGACCGGCACGTCACTGACTAGATGATAGCGCACCGATTCGCGTACCTGTTCATCCAGCTGATCGGTTACCTGTGACAGAGACCCGGTCAGTTTGTCGCGGTAATCCAGCTGCCAATAGCGACTAACATTTACTTTGCCGCCTTCAAAAACCATACAATGCGCCGGAGGTAATTTATGTATCTCTTTGAACATTGAACGTGGCGGTGTAATTATGCGGATTGTTAAGTACTCATAAAGCGCTTGCGGATTTAGTTGCGCAAGTTCAGGTTTAAGCGCCAATATGGATTTAATTTCTGAAGCAAATGCGAATCTCTCACCGTCGTGCCAATAATAGAGAGGCTTCTGTCCCAGGTGATCGCGACCGAGTATCAAGCGATTCTGTCGTCGGTCGTTTATTGCGAAAGAAAACATTCCCCTCAATTGGCCGAAGCAGGACTCGCCCATTTCCTCGTACAGTCGTAGTAATACTTCTGTGTCGCTGTTCGTCTTAAACTGATGACGTTGCTCGAGACCTTTCCTAAGGTCGCGGTAATTATAAATTTCGCCATTGAAAACAATAGAGATTGCACCTTCACAAATGGACATTGGCTGCTGACCGGATGCCAGATCGATAATTGCCAGGCGGCGATGCCCCAAACCGACATTGCCATCAATCAACAAGCCCTCATCGTCGGGTCCCCTATGGAACAATGCCTGGGTCATGCGTGACAATAAATGACGATCAACGCCCGCTGGGTCGACGTATCCGGCAATACCACACATATTTTTCATTCTCCTTCGATGCCAAGACCTGTACTACTCTGACGATCACTCTCAGGTGAGACTAAAGGTAGAATAACAAGGTATGGATATACTACAGGTTCCGCGGCTAGCTGGTTTATTTTCGACCAACTTCCGCAGAGTTGACAGGTTTGCTGTGGTTGCGAAAGCTAGCAGTCTTGCCGGGCCGTCGTCAATACAAGATAATCAGCGACCTTTACATAAATAAATTGCCGCTCGCTGCTTTGCCCAATATTTTGTATCTTTAGGCTAATCTACAGCGAAATAAAACTTAACAGAATCTTTATGTCGAAACTACCTACAATGACTCGCCGGCCGAGTGGCAGCAACTTTACAGTCTTGCGGTTGACGTTCACCGGGTTGCTATTGCTTGCTATTTTGGCCTGCAGTGATCAATCTGCACCGGCCAAGCCGTCGCCGCCTCCGCCAGTGCCGCAAAGCAACTACATCAGCGCCATCACTTTTGACTGGTCCGGGCATAAGCTCCTGGCGCCCGGTAGCGACAACTGGCCGGTGACCTGGGGTGCGCAAGACATTCAATATACCACCTGGGGTGATGGCGGTGGTTTCGGAGGCACCAATGCCCGCGGTCGAGTGTCGCTTGGGGTAGCCAGTTTGCAAGGCGCTTATCCGCAGTTCTCGCCTCGCAACCTATGGGGTGGGCACAAGAGTGACGTAGCGGCGAATGTGGACGGTAAAAGCTATGCGCTGTTGATGGTCGATGGAACCCTGTACATGTGGGTGTCACCAAAGTCGGGGAGCGACAACTATAAATACACCCGCTTGCATTATTCCGCGGACAAGGGTCGTTCATGGCACATGGCGAACTGGCGTTTCGAAGCTGCGGATGATCTGGCGCTACCGGCTTTTTTGCAATTTGGTGCGAACTATTCCGCTGCGAGGGATGATTACGTATACATTTACTTCGTCTCACCACAGCGTGATGACGAGCTGGGTATTCAAGTACCGGGCCGTATCTACCTTGCGCGGGTGAAGCGCGCTGAGTTGCTGCAGCGCTCAGCGTATGAATTTTTCAGCGGCATGGGCGACTCAAACCGCCCCGAATGGGCAGCCGAACTGGATCGCAAGCAAGCTGTTTTCCAGGATTCAGCCGGTGTTGGCTGGACGCTAAGTGTCAGCTACAACGCGGGCATTGGGCGTTACCTGCTGGCAACCGAACACGGGGAGTCGTTCAAAAGCAGGCTAGGGCTGTTTGAGGCGCAAGAACCATGGGGGCCATGGCATACGGTGTATTATGGAACTTTCGGCGAAAACGAAGTGCAGCGCAGCGTGTTTTACTACAATTTTTCCAACAGGTGGGGCAGCAGGCGAGACTTTGTGTTACTGTTTTCTGGTATTAAGAAAAACGACTCATGGAATGCGGTACCCGGCAGCTTCACACTCCGCAGGCGGGAGAAGGTGGCCGACTAATGTAGAGTGTCCTGCATAACACGTGCGTTTAGCGAGTCGCTCAAGAGTTAGCCGTATGTTTTTAGAGCAATAACACGGTAGTACGGCAGTCGCAGGGGGCGTTAGTCGGTCGAAAATCCTTCAGCTTTACGCTCCTCCACAGGTGGCTAACTGGCAGTTTAACGTCTAATATTAAGTAATAATTTTAGCGCTATAAGGGTGTAGTAAATGAATGTATTAGAGGACGTGTTGTTTCCTGTCGTCGATGAGATGAACCAAAACATGGCCGACAGTCACCGGTTAAGTCGCTCGGCCGATGCCATCCTGTTTGGCGAGGAAGGCGCACTGGACTCTATGCAACTGGTGTCATTCGTAGTGGCAGTTGAGGATTCCCTGTTCGACCTAACCGGTAGCGAAGTCGTGCTGGCGGACGAAAAAGCGATGTCGCGCCGTAACAGCCCATTCCGAAGCCTGGCTGCACTGGCGGAATATATTGATGAGTTGCTCGCCTCATGAGCGCGCCAGTTACCGTGATCACCGGCACCCGCAAAGGCATCGGCCGCTACCTGGTTGACTACTACCTTGAACGTGGTCATAAGGTGATTGGCTGTAGTCGCGGCGCGTTCGAGGATAGCCTGCCAGGTTATGAACACCATGAACTGGACGTGGCCGACGAGAAAGCAGTCAAGTCGATGATAAACGCCGTGCGAAAAAACCATGGCCGGGTCGATAATATGCTGAACAATGCCGGTATTGCTTCGATGAATCACAGCTTGTTGACGCCGTTGTCTACCATGCAGAATATTTTTTCCACCAACGTATTTGGCAGTTTTCTGTTTTGCCGGGAAGCGGCCAAGCTTATGCAACGCAACGGTTACGGCAGGATTGTCAATTTCTCTACCGTTGCGACCCCGCTTAAACTGGAAGGGGAGGCGGCGTACGCCGCCTCCAAGGCCGCGGTTGTGTCGCTGACCGAAGTGCTGGCGCGTGAGCTGGCGGATTTTGGTATTACCATCAATGCGGTAGGCCCGACCCCGGTAGAAACCGATCTGATCCGTTCCGTGCCAAAAGAGAAAATGGACAGCTTGCTGGCCCGTCAGGCGATCAGGCGATTCGGCACGTTTGAAGATATCTCCAACGTCATCGATTTCTTTATCCGCAAAGAGAGTGATTTTATTACCGGGCAGAATATTTACCTCGGCGGGGTATAATGGATATCGCTTTTCTGCGCGACGCGTTTCGTGAGTTCGGCGATGCAGAGGCGGTAATTCATCGGGGAATCGGCGGCAGCTATCAAGCGCTGTTGCAACAGGTCGATGAATATCGCGATTGGTTACGCGAACAACATATCGCCGCCGGATCTGTCGTCGCGTTAAAGGCAGACTTCTCGGCCCACTCCACGGCCTGCCTGCTGGCGCTGGTGGAAGCCGGTTGTATCGTCGTACCGTTGACGGAATCAGTGCATGCTTTGCACGATGAGTTGATGGAGATTGCGCAGGCGGAATTTGAGCTAGCAATATCTGACGCTGGCGCAACGACGGTTCGGCCAACATCGGTCAAAGCCGACCATGAGATGCTGCAGACACTGCGCACTCGCCAGCATCCTGGCCTGATTCTTTTCACCTCTGGTTCTACCGGTGCGCGCAAGGCGGTGGTGCACGATTTCTCCATGCTGCTGGAAAAGTTTCGAGTGCGGCGGGTTACCAAGCGCATATTGACTTTCTTTCTGTTCGATCATATTGGCGGCCTGGATACGCTGCTGCACACACTTTCCAACGGTGGTTGCGTGGTCACCGTTCCCGATCGCAAGGTCGATACCATTTGCCGATTGATTGAACAACATCGCCTCGAAGTACTACCGGTCTCGCCCACATTTATCAATTTGTTGCTGCTGAGCGAGGCATACAAGCGCTATGATTTGTCCAGTTTGCAGATCGTAACCTATGGCACCGAAGTCATGTCACCCGACACGCTGGCGAGATTATGTGCGGCGCTGCCAGGGGTTAACACCTTGCAGAAGTATGGTTTGTCGGAAATCGGCACGCTGCGCTCCAAGTCCGAGTCCAATACATCCTGCTGGGTCAAGTTGGGCGGCGAGGGTATGGAGCTGCGGGTGGTTGACGGCCAATTGGAAATCAAGGCGCGCTCGGCCATGCTTGGTTATTTAAATGCGCCAGCGCCGTTTACCGCAGATGGCTGGTTTAAAACCGGGGATTCGGTTGCAGTCAAAGGCGAGTATTTTCATATCCTCGGCCGCCGGTCGGAACAGATCAATGTGGGTGGGGAAAAATTTTACCCGGCGGAGGCCGAACAAATTCTGGCGGGCATAGACGGCGTGCTGGATGTGACGGTCAGCAGTCGGGACAATCCCATTACGGGCAGTATGGTTGTGGCAACCTTTCATTTGGCGGCCGAAGAAAAGCTACCTGAGTTCCGCGTGCGCATGCGTCGACATTGCCAGAATCGAATGCCGGGCTACATGGTGCCACAGAAAGTAGTGTTGTCTGACCAACCGTTACACAGCGAGCGATTCAAAAAACGCCGCGCATAAGCCGCGATCGGTTTTCCGCGCCCAATTGCGGTTTCTAGGATTATCGATATCAACCAGGAGTCAGTGGTGTCATCTAATAAAACAGACGTGAAGTCTCTGGACGAAGCTCAGTTCATGCGCAGCAAGTTGCATGGCGACAGCAGTTCGGCCAGAAAATATGCGGATCTCGTGCTGGCAAGCTATTCTCCCTGGAAATTGTTCAAGTACGAACTGGTAACGGGTCTATTCGGTTACATACCGGGCGCGGTCGGTCTGGTGCTGCGGAAAATGATCTACCGGTCTCTGTTTAATAACATCGGGCGCAATGTGGTGTTTGGGCGCAGTGTAACGATCCGTTGCCCGGAAAACATTGTCATTGGCGACAACGTGATTATTGATGACTATTGCGTGCTCGACGGTCGGGGAGCCGGTGAGGGAAAACTGATAGTCGGGGATAACGTAGTGCTGAACCGTGCTTGCGTGGTGCAGTCCAAGTCTGGTTTTTTGCACATCGGTGATTATTCAACGGTTGGCGCGGGCAGTGTGGTGGTCTCGCAAGGTGGGGTCAAGATTGGCCGTTGGGTCGGTATCGCCGGTGGTTGTGAAATCAGCGGCGGATTGTTTGAGCACTGCGCCGCCGCCAATGCTAGCTCGCCGCCGTTTGTGCGCTATAGCAAAGGTCCGGTCACCGTAGGCGACAATTCCATACTCGCCTACGGGGCGATCGTTATCGACAACGTTACGGTGGGCAAAAATTGCATGATTGGGGCGGGCTGCCTTGTTATGAACGATTTGCCGGATCACTCGGTGGCGTCGTCCCGCCCGGCGGTGGTGTTGGCAAAAAAGCCGGTGACAGAGAGTAAGATAGAACCTTCTCCCGCCGCTAACGCAGCACAAAATAACATTTAGCGACGTCTTTAATTGAAGCTTGAGTTTGAAAAGTGTTATCCCGCGCTTGAGCTATGTAGCAGTTAACGCACCCCCCTATGCCGGTACTCTTGCTAACCTGGCGTAGTGTATTTGTGAACACTGTCATAGGTTCTGAAGAGCAACCGTAATAGCGGCTTGCGGACAACCTGCAAATCAACAATCGCCAGCGCGGTATTGGTCAAACGTTGTTTGTACGGCGTATTCTTTCCATCACCCGCCAAAAAGTCATACGTATGGGTTTGGTTACGAAATGCTTGCTCAAATTCGTAACCAAAATGCAAATAGCCGAGCGCAAGTTTTTTATGGAATGACGGATCAAATCCAGCCTGAATATTGTAAACGTGGTTGTTGATGGCGTAGTTGTACTGAATGGATATCGGCGTTGAGTCGACGCACAGAGCAGAAAAACGCAATGCGCCTCGTTGAGCCAGCAGCGTAGCCAACGTGGCATTAAAGGTGAGGCGGTCACTCGAAAATACCGGTTTTCCCCAGCGCATGCTGTGCAGGTTATTCAATAGTTCAAAGGGTTTATCATTTTCGGTGAGCGAACGAAACGTCACTTTGCCGGTTGCTTCGAGTATTTTACGGCGGTTGAACAGGCTAAGGCGGGTAGATTTACCCCGGCTGCCAAGGTAATCTTTGAACTCCCCATTCGTTATCAGATAGTAACTGTCGTACTCTTCGGCGTGCCGCAAATAACACCCAGGCAAACTCTCATTTTTTGTCAGTATCCCGTACGTCGCAGAATCTTTGCGCAGATTCGCCAGCATAAGTTCATCCCACTCGCTGGAGTCTCGAAGATGTTCGAAAATGGCACAAATCACCGGCGTTGAGTTCTCTTCGGCAACTATGAAGTCAAGTAGTTCGGTTGGCATGGTTGCTCTGCTACGCCAGCAATTTCCGATAAACTGCAAGCGCCTCGTTTTTATAATATTTTTTGTCTGAGCAGTGGAAAGGTATAAAGGTGCAATGCCAACAAGGGTATTGTTCTCATCAACCGCAGCATAGAGCCTGAGTTGCATTTGATCGGCTAGCGCGAATTTTTTCCACCAGGTGAATTGCCATTCCCAGCTCATGAACAGTTGATCGGAGCAGGACTTCTCAAGCAGATTGGTCCATTCTTCACGGCTACTCTCAAATTTTTTCTCGTCCCAGGTTTGAATGAATATTTTATTCATTGGGCGGTTGGTTGCTGGGCCAGGACACTGTCAATAATAGTGGTGGCCTCCTGCGCGGCGAGTTCCGTTATCCCATCAAGCAAGTGTTGTGCGCCCTTGCAATCCTGCCTTGCACACACACTGCCGATAGCAGTTAAGGTGGCATCCGACCGTTTGTTTATCAATCCTTTTAGCTGCAAGATTTTTGCGGTTGTAGAACTCGTCGTGCGGCTGCCGGCGATGGAGTACCAGTAGCGTACCAACAACAACTGTTGTGTGCTGTTGCTTTGGACGATGACATCTTGCCATCGGCGGGCAGGTGCATCTGGGCCTTGATCGAATTGCCGCACCTCATGCCAGCGCTTCGAGTTGGTGATCTTATTGTTAAAATGAACCAGCTCAGCACCTTGTGACTGAGTCGCGTAAAAGTAGAGGTGGAAATAAATTGGCGCCGGGTTTGCTGCAACGCGCAAATGCAGTTCACTGGTTGCGTTGTGAAAAGCCGGGTGCCACGCTGTTGCATCAACGAGTGTTTGCGCAGCATAGCCAAGCACGGTCTCCGGTGCTGTGATTTGTGAGGCGGCGGAATGATTCTTGTTGAGCAGATATGCGCTAAGTAGCGGTGCACTGTAAACGCTGAGCATGCAGACGAGTAATGTCATGACGGGCAAGCGCTGCCGCACAAGTTGTGTAACATCCACAGCTGCAGCTGTGCGTTTAACGGCAAACGGCAACCGATTGACGCCAAACAGGTAAGCCGCGAACAGTAATGCGAACCAGACCCAGCCCAGCCAGTCGTGGTCTTGCACAATGGGGTGTTGAATATTATCGCTGAACTGCGCGATCAAAATAATAGTCGTTATGCGTACCCAGTTACAGACAATACCCACCAGCAAGGCGAGCAGTACAACAATGCATTGGTCGCGGCGCGATGCAAAATTCAAATGCGCAAACAATATGCCTAGTATGCTAGCGGCCAAAAACAGATTCAAACCGCTGCAGCCGGTCGCGATTTCAAAGGTGCCACTGGTGAGCGTTATCGAATTGCCATTGATATACGCTGGAATACTTAACAGCGAGAGGATGCTCGCGCATGCAGTGGTGGCGATATACTGCAACGCTGGCTGCAACACGTTCCACAGCGGCAGCGCAAACACGATCAATGACAACGGAAACCAGATGATGCGTGTTACCGCAAGGCCTAGCAGTGCCGTCACGCTGAAAAAAATCACACCCGGTAGCGCAACCTGCTGCACGATATTCACTTGTGTGATGGCGCCAGCCGACCACAGCAGACTGAACAGCATTGCTGGTAGCAATGCCCAATAGCAGGGTTTTACTTCGGCCAGTTGAAACCTCTGCCGTTCGCGGACTAACAGCCACACAATAACACCCAAAAGCAGTGGCCCGTGACTGTATTCCGAGCCGGATTGATTCCAGCGCTCAAACAGCGACTGCCAGGTGCTGAAATAGACCACAATCAGGCCGCAAAGTAACAAGGCCAAGCCGACAGTGCGTGGTAGCAAAGGAAGTGTTGCGTGCTGGTTCATAGATAACGGCTGGTTCATACGAAACAAAATTGCAGCGTCAGCCGCTTTGATGTCATGCGCGTAACAATGCTTGCCACAACAGTACTTAGCGTAATAATGCGTTACTGCTACTATAAACTATAGTATAAGAGGCAAATATACGTGTTGGCAGACAATCAAATGAATAATGCATTAACCGTCGACGTGGAAGACTACTTTCACGTCGCCGCACTGGCCGAGGTGATCAAGCCTGAAGATTGGTCAAATCATGATCTTCGCGTCGAACAAAATACGCATAAACTTCTCGACCTTTTCGATGTGTACGGCGTGCAGGCAACGTTTTTCGTGCTCGGCTGGGTGGCGGAGCGTTGCCCCGAACTGGTCAGGGAAATAGCACGCCGCGGCCACGAAGTTGCCAGCCATGGCTACAGCCATCAACTGGTATACAGCCAAACGCCCGAGGTATTTCGCGAGGAAACCAGCCATTCGAAGGCGCTGCTTGAAGATATCGTTCAGCAACCGATCAGAGGCTACCGCGCGGCCAGCTATTCGATCACCAATGAGTCGAAATGGGCGCTCGATACACTTATTGAACTGGGTTTTGAATATGATTCCAGCATTTTTCCGATCAGACACGACCGTTATGGGATTCCCGACGCACCTGATTACCCGCATGTCCTGACACGCGACAGCGGATCGATTGTCGAGTTTCCGCTGTCAGCACTGAATGTGCTGGGCTATCGCGTGCCGGTGGCGGGTGGAGGATATTTTCGCCTGTACCCGTACAAGCTGACGCGCCTGTTGCTAAAGCAATTGATTCGGCAAACCAGCCGGCCGTTTATCTTTTATCTGCACCCCTGGGAAATCGACCCGGATCAACCGCGTGTCAATGCAAGCCGACTGTCACGCTTTCGGCACTACAACAATCTTCATGTGTGCGAGCAACGGCTTGAGCGACTGCTGCAGGATTTTAGTTTCACCTCGGTAGCCGAGGTGTTGAGCGCTATGGGGTTTGATAACAGCGAAGGCGTTCCGGCGGCATCCTACTAGACCATGGCGAACCAGAGCAGCATTCTTAACGATCCGCTAACAACCGCTGTTGAGTTGGGGCTCACTCTTTCAGAGCAAGAAACACAGGCGTTGAGTCTTTTGCACGAATCACGCGAGCAATGTGCACAGCGACTGGCGCAGTTGGACGAGCAGAAAGGCATTCAATCCCGTCTGATAGGTGAGGCGAAAAAAAAAGGTGATGATACCGTCGATCTGATTAGCGAAATGCGTGACATCAGCGCAGCGGTAAAAACCTCCAAGGCGGAACTAAAGCGGCTGGTGGCAGAAATACAAGCCTACTTTTCGCCATCAGCGATTGAGCCGAAGGTTAACGCCGACGACGATTTACCCGGCAATAGTAGTGTCGAAAATCGCTACCAAAGCGACGACTCGCGCAAGCCATCTGAATACACGATACATGAATTAGGCACGGATACTGCTGACTGGGATGCATTTGTGCAATCTACTCCCGCCGCGTCAATTTACCACTTGGCCTGTTGGCGCGAGCTTGTGAAAGATTCCTTTGGCCATGCTTGCCACTATCTGCAGGCGTTGGACTCTAACAATTGCGTTGTGGGAGTATTACCGCTGGTACGGTTAAAAAGCCGGCTGTTTGGCGACTATCTGGTATCGGTGCCTTACTTTAATTATGGTGGCGCGCTTGCTGTTAGCGCCGCAATAGAAATGGCGTTGATGCAACGAGCGGAACAAGTGGCGCGCAGTTTAGGCGTTGCGCATATCGAATTTCGCGACACTATCGAGCGCCATCCGTGGCCAAAGCGTACCGACAAAGTTGCAATGATATTGCCACTGCCCGGCTCGATTGAACAACTCGACAAGCAAATCGGCAGTAAATTGCGCGCCCAGATCAAAAGAGCCCGCCGCGAAACGCCCGAACTATTATCCGGTGGCGTCGACTTGCTCGACGACTTTTACACAGTGTTTGCGCTCAATATGCGTGACCTGGGTACGCCCGTGTACAGCAAAGAGTTTTTCAGCAAGATTTTACAGGCGTTCCCTACTGACAGCCGGCTGATTGTTCTGCGCTTAAACGGCAAACCCGTTTCCGCCGCATTTCTTCTGGCATTTAAGCAAACGATGGAGATTCCCTGGGCGTCGACCTTGCGCGAAGTCAACCCGTTCAGTATGAACATGTTGCTCTACTGGGAAGTGCTACGCTATGCGATTGAGCGCAAGGCGGACTCCTTCGACTTCGGCCGCTCCAGCCGTGATGCCGGCACCCACAAGTTCAAAAAGCAGTGGGGAGCACAAGAAGTGCCATTGTATTGGCATTATTGGCTGCAAGATGGCGGTGAGTTGCCGCAACTCAACCCGGATAACCCAAAATATCGTCTGGCAATCAACGTATGGCGGCGGCTACCCGTTGCTTTGACCAAATTGATCGGCCCGCCGCTTGTGAAGAACTTGCCTTAGGCGCGCGCAGAAATAACTTTAAATGTGCAGTGGGTCATCGTTTCAGCGATAGCACAGAATTAAATTATTCTTTGCAGGGGGTTTTGCGATCTGTGTGGGAAACATGAAAGCCATGTTAAAACAATCAGCTATTCACGTGCTTGGTGGAAGGTCGTTTACAGCACTTTTTGCGCCGATACGTAAGGATATCGTCCCCATTTTCATGCTGCACCGCATGCACGCACCCGACTATGGTGTTGTCGGCCATTCAACCGATTTTCTGGATCGCGCCCTAAACTATTTGTCGAACAACAATTACAACTTTTTATCGCTTGCCCAGCTTGTGCAATGTCTGAATGGTGATCTGGCGTTACCGAAAAATGCAGTAGTGTTTACCTGCGATGACGGTTTTTGGGACCATGCTGAAATAGTCGCGCCAACACTGGCAAAATATGATTGCCCACTAACCATATTTTTGATCACCGGGTTCATTGATGGCGAGCTGTGGCCATGGGATTATCGCGTTAAACACATTCTTGGTGAAACTCGAAAATCAACGATCGATGTCGTTGTCGCAAATAATAGTTTACATTTTAAGCTTGATTCGGAGCAGGCAAGAGAGCGTGCGACTCGGGTATTGCGGGATCGCCTGAAAGATTGCGAACACACTGAATTTTTACGCGCACTACACGAACTTGAAGAGCGCGCCGGAGTGGAGATCTCGTCCAGGCCGCCAAAAGCGCACCGGCCGATGACGTGGGACCAAGCCAGAGCGCTCGAGAAAAAAAATGTTCGGTTTGCGCCCCATGCTGTGACGCATACAATTCTATCGAAAATGACCGACGAAACCGCTGAGTACGAAATTGCCCATTCGTGGCGGCGCTTGCAGGAGGAACTTGAGCGTCCGCTTCCGGTCTTTTGTTACCCTACCGGGCGCACGAGCGATTTCGGTAGCCGGGAGATAAATCTCATCAACAAAGCGGGTCTGGAGCTGGCCGTCGCCACGACGCCCGGCTACGTCGATATTAAAAATGATCACGTGGCTGATAAGCGCTACCAACTCAATCGCTTTGGCTTTCCGGACACGATGAAGGACCTCATTCAATATGCCAGCTGGATAGAGCGACTTAAGGAAATTGTGAGGTGCCAATAGCCAATAAGAGCAGCATTTGTCGCAAGTTTTCTGGATTTATCCCCGACTAACGGCTATCTTCAAACAATGAAATTCCTGCTTGCAATCAGCTTGTTTGGGGTGGTCTATAGTTATTTTATTTACCCCATAATATTATTCGTGTTAGCGAACCGGCGATCTGCTTGCGTCAAATCCGCTAACGCGTCGCCAGCTGTCAGTGTTTCGCTGATCATAACGGCATACAACGAAGAACAGCGCATCGAAGACAAGCTGCGCAATACCTTCGAACTGGAGTATCCACGTGAAGCGCTTGAAATTATCGTTGCTTCCGACTGTTGCACCGACCGCACAGATGAGATAGTCGAAAGCCACGCCGGGCAGGGCGTGACGCTGGTGCGCGCCGACCAGCATTTGGGTAAGGAGTACGCCCAGTGGTGCGCTATCCAGGCGTCCAGGGGCGATATAATTGTTTTTTCAGACGTCGCCACGCTCATACCTGCCGCTGCGTTACAGAAACTGGTGGCGCTTTTTGATGACCCCAAAGTGGGCGCCGTGTCGAGCGAAGACCGCTTTATCAGTGACGACGGTAAACTGGCGGGTGAGGGCGCCTACGTGCGCTACGAAATGTGGCTGCGCGCGCTGGAGTCGAGACTCGCTGGTTTGGTGGGTCTGAGCGGTTCATTTTTTGCTGCGCGTCGCGAAGTGTGTCAGCAATGGGACACCGAATCGCCCAGCGATTTTAATACGGCGCTGAATTGCGCGCGGGCGGGTTTCATTGCGATTTCGAGTCCTGAAGTTTGCGGCCACTACAAGGACGTTGCCGATGAGAAAAAAGAATACGCGCGCAAGATACGCACCGTTATACGTGGCATAACGGCATTGGGCCGGCACGCCGAGGTGCTCAACCCGTTTAAGTTCGGGCTGTTTGCTTTCCAGGTGTGGAGCCATAAGGTTATGCGTTGGGCGGTGCCGTGGTTTATGCTGCTGCTGTTTATTGTTACCGTGTTTATGCTTGGGCAGTCGTGGTTTATCAATCTACTATTTGTTGGCCAGGTCGGGTTTTATGCCTTGGCGCTGCTGGGACTGAAAAGCGAAGCCTGGCGTGAAAATCCCCTGGTACGGTTGATTTATTACTTCGTGCAAGTGAACCTCGCGCTGGCGCACGCCACCATGGCGTATTTCTCGGGCAAGCGGATGACCACCTGGACGCCGTCGCAGCGCTAACAAGACCCTCTTCCGATGTTAACCCGCCTCCCGCCCGTTGGCCACGCCGTTAAATTAAAGCGTGGTGACACCGTTGCCGCGCCAATAGCGGCAGGCTATGACGCCATATTTGTGCAATCCGGTACCGCGGCTTTGGCGCTTGCTTTGCAAGCAGCGGCGAAAACCGCGGCAGTAGCCAATCCGCAGGTGCTTATCCCGGCCTATGCCTGCCCGGACCTGGTCAGCGCGGCGGTATTTTCCGGCGTGCGGCCGGTACTTGTCGATCTTGAGCCGGATAGCACTTATATGTCACTCGCTGCGTTGCAGCGGCAAATCTGTTCTTCGACAGTCGCCATCATCGCCGTGAATTTTCTTGGCATGCCCGAGCGAGTCGAGGCTATTGCAGCTCTGCTGCGAGGCAAATCCATCGCGCTGATCGAAGATAACGCTCAATGGTTTCCGCCACCAAACAGCGATCTGACCGGCGATTATATTGTGTTGAGTTTCGGGCGTGGCAAACCGGTGAGCCTGTTGGGGGGTGGGGTGTTATTACACAGGCAGGCTATGGATATTCCACTGCCTGTCACACAAACGTCCGAGGCAGGGGGGCGTGCCGCCCAGGCAAATATCGTCTTGCGCTTTATGTTATACAACACGTTGAGGAAACCCTTGTTTTATGGCGTGCTCGAACGCTTGCCGTTTCTCAAGCTAGGCGCAACCGAGTACAAGGCGCTAACGCACATTCACGGTATGGATTCGTATTGTTCAACTTTTTTGCCGGCCAACGTGCACGCGCACTTGCAACGTGGACTGACAGTGCAGCACCAAATGCGCGCCATGCTGCGAACGCTTCCTGCGCTAAATTTCACTGATCTTTCGGTGCATCAGAATGCAGTGGATAAACCCCTACTACGTTACCCGCTGCTCGTCGAAAGTGTGGCAAAGAAGAACGACTATTTGGCACAACTGCGGCGCCTCGGCGTGGGAGGCTCGGCATTGTATGGGCAGACGTTGCCGGATATAGCCGGCGTTAACACGCTGGTTGATTGCCCGGAGGGTTTGGAAAATGCCGAGTCTTTTGCCAGCCGTTTACTGACCTTGCCCGTGCACGAGCAGGTGACAGCGAAAACTATTGATAGGATTTATCGTTGTCTGAAATCCTGAGTTCCGCCAACCGCACCGTTAACCTGAACAAGCAAGCTCCAGCGTCTCCGCCGTCCATTGCCGATTATGTCGGCTCACATTCGTCATCGAATTGTTGGGCTTCTCTAGGAATAGGTACAGTGCCTAACGCATCAATGACTTCTCGCGGCAATTCATGGGCATAGAATGCTTGTTGATCAAGCTGACGCAGCCGCTTGTATTCATCTACTGACATCAGCACCATGTCATCATGGCTCACCCGTCTCTGTGTCATTTTGCTGAGCTTGCACGATAGCTTGCGCTTGCGCGTGCAGATCGGGTAGATCGTTTTCGAGGGTCTTCCAGACAATAGCCAAGTCCACCTTGAAGTAGCCGTGCGCCAAGGCGTTGCGCATTTCGCAGGCTGAGGCCAGTGGTAGTTCTGGGTGGGTCGTCGCGAATTCGGGATAGTGGCGCTCAATGTTACGACTTGCCTCACCAATAACCTCAAAATTACGGATTACCGCGTCTTGCACCATCTCATTCTGGAGGAAGCCCGCTTCGTCGATATCCCCGATGTAGCGCTGAATGCGTTCGATCGCCTGCGCGATATGCTCCAGATAGCCGAGTAAGCGCGACTCATCCTTCATAGGGGTACAGCGTTTGCGAGTACGGACTCACGAACTTTGTCAGGCAACGCCATTGGGGTCAACACATCGACCGGTACGCCGAGCAGCACGCGCAGCTCATGACGGATTGCGCCAATATCGAACAGCGTCGTTTCGGGTGTGGGGTCGATCAATATGTCCAGGTCACTGTCGTCGGTGTCATCGCCCTTGGCAACCGAGCCAAATACGCGCACGTTACGTGCCCGGTGTGCTTCAACCACGCGCCGGATGGTCGCGCGATTGATACGCAGCGCATCAGAAGGTTTCATCGTCAACTCCACAGGCAAAACTTCTTGAAACAGTAATTTATTGCGAATGCTATTTCAAGACTTGTTTTTGATAATGCGAAGGCCTTGATTCCGCGTATTGTCAGAAGTCATTCGCATGTCAGACATATATCATGAAGTTCTCCGGCAATACAGTGAGTCTGGCGTACAATCCAAGTGCGCACAGTGCACCCTATGTGCATCGGATGAGCTGTTCTGGTTGTTTACAACGCTTTGGCCTTCTCCAAATGCTCCTCAATCTCCTTAATATCAGGCGCGAGCTTGGCGGCGTACGTCAGCACTTTTATCGCTTTCTCTCTGTGCCCACTGTTAGCCAATATCCAGCCGTACGTATCGGCGATCGCGGCCGAGCGGGGTGCAAGCCGGTACGCCTGTTCGGCCAATTTAAGTGCGCGCTTATCACCACTCGTATGATACAACCAGGCCAAGTTGTTCAGCGTCGCCGGTGTATTAGGTGCCACCTCGATGGCTTTCTCATAGAGTTTAATCGCGCCGCGTTGGTCGCCGGCATTTTCTTTCTTTTGTGCCATCAGCGTGAGTAATACTGGACTGTCCGGGTTTTTACTCTGCCATTCTTGCAGAAATTCCTGCGCCTGCCGTGGCTCGCTTTGGCTTAAAAGCTGATACAGCTTGCCCGCACTGCTGTCTAGCTGGCCGCTGTTCCAGGCCAGCCGATAGCTATTCATCGCACTGCTGTGGTCGTCTTGCGCCAGCGCAAGATCGGCGCGTAGTTCATGTACTAAGGGTTCATCGGGCGCGATCTCATGCATGCGCGCCAGCGTCTTTTGCGCCTCGCTGGTTTGCTGGCCGGCGATGTCGATGCGGGCAAGTTGTTGCAGCAGGCGCAGGCTCTCTGGGGCAATTTGCAGCGCCAACAATACCTGTTCCCTCGCGTCGGCAAATTCTCCGGCCGCCATTTGCGCCTGACTTTGGCCGAGCAAGGCGCGCGCTCTTAGTTCCGCCGCGTATTTCGACTCCGGTTTAGTCGCTTGCGCGCGTTTAAGCTGCGCCAGCGCGGCTGGATGGTCACCCAATTCAATATATCTTTCAGCCAGCACAAGGCTTGGGGTGAACAGTTTGGCAGGCAAATCCTTGATGTATTCCATGCCTTGCTGCGGCGTACCATTGGCTGCACTGGCTGTCAAAATTCCCCGGTAGGCATTGACCTGGTGTGGATTTATCTGCGCTATCTGCTTAAAGTATTGTTCCGCTTGCGACCAACGTTTCTGTTTGAGCGCGAGCTTGGCCAGCCCGTACAGCGTAGACGTGTTTTTAGCGTCTAATTTCTGCGCCGTGGCGAAATACTTTGTCGCATTGTTGAGGTCGTCTTTCGCCACGGCAACGTGACCCGCCAAACTAAAACTGGTGCTGGATTTTGGATAATCTCTGCGGATTTCCGCACTCACTTTGTCTGCTTCCTTTAGAGCATTATCGATGATCAGCGCTTCGATCAGAGCCGCTTGAATATTAGTGTCTTCGGGTGTCTTCTCGAAAGCCAGGCGCAGTTCCTCGCGCGCCTTGCCCAGCCGTTCGTTACGCGCATAGTGCTGTGCCAGAGCGAGACGCAAGTCAGAATTGTCCGGCTTCTTCTGCAACGCCGCTTGAATAAAATCGATACCGGTATCGGTCTTGCCCGTTTGCAACGCGGCTAAACCATACAGGGCCAATATTTCTGATTTAGCGCCGTTGCTACGTGCGTCTTCCGCCAACACTTGCAGCGCTTCTTCGGGCTTGTTGCTGCTAAGCTGCGCCGAAGCTAGCAACAATTTTGTTTCGGTCGATGCGGTTTCGGTATCGACGTGTTCACTGAGCAGGGTTTCGGCTTCGCCCATATCACCTTGCAGGTAATTGATCATACCCAGCATCTGGCCCGACATCGCACTGCCGGCGGATTGCTGGTGTATTTCCAGCAATAGCGCTTCCGCCTCTTCAAGCTCGCCATTCTGGTATTTTTCAATGGCTTGCTGAAATTTCAAATTAAGCTCGTGGCCCAAGGGGTTCGCATCCGCCAGCGACTTGGCGTAAATATAAGCTTCGTTAGACCGGCCCTGCTGGGTCAGCACCTCAATCAGCTTGCGCAGTACGTTGACCCGCTGTGGCGTTGGCAGGTCGGTCTCTTTGAGCGTGAACAGCGCGTTATTCAGGCTTTCCTCGGCGCTTGCCAGATCGCCGCGGGCGTAGGCTATGTCACTCTTCAGCAAAGAGCTTTCGGTAATGTTCGTATCAGCTTCTGCAATTTTGTCTAACAGCGAACTGGCAGCGTCGAATTTCTTTTGCTGTACGTCGAGTTTCGCCAGACCTAAAATAGCAGAAGAATTATGCGGCGTAATTTGCAGCGCTTGCTGATAAGCCCCCGCAGCTGCATTGCTATTGCCGAGGCCCGCTTGCGTTGCTGCCAGGGCAACGTAGTACTGTTCGGCATGCGTCTGCTGCAGCGTGGGGTACTCTGCGAGCAACGCGCTCGCCGACTGGTATTTGCGCTGCTGCAAATAGGCTTCGTGCAACGCAAGAACAAGCTCCGGGTCTTCTAGCTTACCCAGCTCTAGAAGGACATCGCTGGCTTTTTTCCCGGCACCGAGCTCGTTGTATATCTGTGCCAGACGCTTAAAGCCCTGCGGGTTACCCGGCCCTTTTTGAATAGCGTTTTGTGCTTCGATAATCGCGGCGCGAAATTGACCTTGTTCCTGGTAACGCTGGCTGACTTTTAGATAGTCTTCAATGTTGGCGCCGCCTGTTTGGCCGTCGCCGCAGGCGCTGAGGAAAAGGGAAACAATGCTGGCCACTGTCAAATACAGCCGGGGTAAATTCTGTTTCATTACCGGGTTACTACTCTAAATTGCTACGCTGCGACTCTATCATCAGCGTGTTAGCTGTTGTTGTGAGCTTGTTAATATTCAAAGCAAATAATCAGCTTTTTCCCACGCCTAGATTATACTTCTTGGCGAGGTCGTAAAATGTGGGGCGCGTGATGCCAAGCAATTTCGCTGCCGCGGAAACATTCCCATTCGTAGTAGAAAGTGCCTGGTTGATCGCGCTTCTTTCGGCTACTTCGCGCACCTGGCGCAAATTAAGTGACATTTCACCGCTGACTCCCAGGCCAAGGTCTAACGGCGCAACTCGCTGTGTATCGCACATAATAACGGCGCGTTTCACCTTGTTTTCCAATTCGCGGATATTGCCTGGCCACGCGTACTGGTCTATTGCCAGCATGGCTTCCTTGGTAAAGCCTTTGATTTTCTGTCGGTGCTCAGTGTTGTATTTTTCCAGCAAGTGGCGGGCCAGCAGAATTTTGTCGCCGCCGCGATCACGCAGCGGTGGAATGTCTATCACCATTTCGCTGATTCGATAAAAGAGGTCCTCGCGAAAGCTGCCTTCCTTCACCATCTTCTCCAGGTTCTTGTTGGTGGCGCACACAATGCGTACATCAACCGGAATCTCGTCTCTGCCACCCACCCGTTCGATCACTCGCTCCTGTAAAAAGCGCAGCAGTTTGGCTTGCAGCGGCAGCGGCATATCGCCAATTTCGTCGAGAAACAGCGTGCCACCGCTAGCGTGTTCCACTTTGCCCAGAGTGCGTTTGGCGGCACCGGTAAAGGCTCCTTTTTCGTGGCCGAACAGTTCGCTCTCCATCAGGTTTTCGGGCACGGCGGCGCAGTTGATGGCGACAAATCTGCCGTTGTTTTGCGCGCTAAGATTGTGGGTCGCGCGGGCAAACACTTCTTTGCCGGTACCGCTTTCGCCGAGCAGCAAGCAAGTCACGTGGGTCGGCGCAATTTTTTCCACGGTGCGGCAGACCAGCAGCATATTGGCCTCGGAGGCAATAATACCGTCCAGTGGCGAAGTCGTTTCCAGGGTTAGCTCGCGGTTTTGTTGCTCCAGGCCGTACATTTGAAAAGCGCGCTGCACGATAAGATCCAGCACTTCGGTGTTGACCGGCTTTTCGTAAAAGTCGTAAGCGCCCAGGGCTACGGCGCGCACGGCATTTTCGTAGTCGTGGTTGCCAGTCACAACGATGATTTTGGTATGTGGAGCCAGGCGTAGAATTTCTTCCAGCGCCAGAAAACCTTCCTCTACGCCTTCGTCATCCGGTGGTAAACCCAGGTCTTGTAATATCACTTCCGGCTCATGGCGGCGCAGTTCGGTGATGGCCGATTCGCGATCCCCGGCCAGCACCACATTATATTGTTCGAAATGCCAGCGCAGCTGACTCTGCAAGCCGATGTCGTCTTCGACAATGAGCAGCGTTTTCTTGACTTGATCTTGCATATACTGATTATCTCTCTACCAACGGCAGACTAATACTAAAGTTGGTGCCGCCACCCACGCTGCTGTCTACGGTCACTTCGCCATCGAGGCCGTGAATATACTCACGCGTTTGGAACACGCCGATGCCCATGCCCTGGCCAGATTTGGTCGTGTCGAAGGGCCGAAACAAGCGCTCCTTGATAAAGCTCTCCTCCATGCCATGGCCGTTATCTTCAACCTGGATAACAGCATTTGCGCCGTTCTTATTCAGGTATACGTCAACGAACCCATCGGTAGGCGTCGCTTCTTGCGCATTTTTGATGATATGAGCAAAGATCATGACCAAATGATCGTGGTCGCCATTTACCCATACGTCTTTATCGTTGATGCGCAGCGATGGATTGGGCCGCTTGCCGCGGCACTTGTTGATGGATTCTATCAGTATTTTATTCAGCTCGACGTTTTTTGTTGTTACCGGGTCTTTCTGCTGCAGTTTATTCAACAAATTATTCATGCGCGCCACCGAATTTTCGATGGTTTTGATCGCGTCTTCCACAAACGCCGGATTTTCCTTGTGCTTGGTGGCATTTTCGACGACCAGACCTTGCTGTGCAATCAGGTTTTTCAGGTCGTGCATAACGAATGCAGTCAGTTTATTGTAGGTGTCAAACTGCTTGGACTGTGCCAGCAACTCGGCTGCCTGGTGCAAGGCCAGATAGCTGCCCAGCTGGCGGCCTACTGTTTTCATCACGTCCAGATCCTCCCAGGTCAGACTGGTTTTGTTACGCGGCTTAAGTAGCGCAATAAAACCGCACAATTCCTGTTTGGCGATAAGTGGCATAACGATCCACAGCTCGTCGTGCGTGGTCAGCCAAGCGGGTAGGAAACGGTTATTTTTGCGGTCTACCGCAATACGCCCGGTGGGTGAAAATACCCAGTCGGCAGTCAGCAGCGCGCAAAACGGCGTATCAATCATCACGCTGGGGTCGTTGGCAAATGTCATATTATGCGCCGCCGCCAGCGTGATGCGGTCGTTCTCGCGCAGCCACAGGCTGGCGCCGGGGCTATTAAAAATATCCGCCACGGCATGCAATGCAATTGTGCTGGCGTCTTTGTTGCTGGTGTCTTGCGACAGCACGTTGATCAGGTTCAACCACTCGACCCGGTAATCGTACTTGTGTAGGAAAAAATGCTTGTTGATGAACACTCGCAGCGATGCGCGCAACTTGGCCGAACTCAGCGCCACTGCGGTGGAAATGCCAGCAGCGCTCATCAGTGTCACCTGTAGCAAGGTGCCCCAGCTACCGCCATACAGCCGCACGTAGTAGCCGCCTGCCGCCATCACAAATAAGAACAAGCCGGCAGCAACCAGGCTGGCGCTATAAAACACAATATTGCGCGAGATGCTGATGGTGCTGGATTGTTTGGTTCGCGTGGTGGCAAAAATGACCACCAAAACGGCGATAATATGTGTGGCGGCGCGGGCCTCCCATATGTTTTGGTCAACCGCGTTAAAAATCAAGGCGTGCGAATACAGGAAAAGGTCGTAGATAAAAAACAGCGACGAGCCCAGGCACAGGAAGGTGACCGCTTGTTTCTGCCGTGTAAGGGTGTTTCTAAACACCTGCTCGACGACAATAATTCCCAGCAGTGCCAGCAATAAATTGCACCATGCTAGGGCCAGGAACAATTGCTGCGGTTCTTTGTGGGTGAGCAACCAGGGCAGCACCATGCCACCCAGACTCACCAACAGCGCGAGGGCCGCGTATAAGGGCGCCGTGTTGCTGCGAGCGCGGGAATCGCTGATATTAAGAACCAACGTCGCCAGCAGCGCGGTTATCCACAAAGCGTAGTGAGTCGTGGAAAAAAATTGTACCAGGGCAAGCTGGTTCTGAAACGGGGCGCCTTGCACCAGCGATAGCTGCCAGATCGCGGTGACCAAACTGGCGGGAATAAACAGCACTGAATAAATGCCGCCGCGCCAGGGCTTGAAGAAAAACCCGGCCAGCAGCACGCACAACAGGCTTGCGATAGCGTAGCTGGTGGCTGCGTTAGGTTCAAAAAACATCGACAATTCAATTCATTAGAGAATTTAGGCGACTATTATGCCGCAATATATGCGACACGATTGTGCATTTTTAGTTTATTCGTTACAGGGCACTAGTGTTCTTTCTTCTTGCCGCCGGTAAGGCCTTTCAAACGGCTGCCGATGCGGGTCATGGCGCGCTCGAAAACCGGCGTATTTTCCAGCGCTGTAATACGCGCGTTTTGCAGATCGTGAGCCAGTTGGCGCCGACCTATTTGCACTACTTTGGCGCCGAAGCGATTGACCAGCACAAAGCTCTCGTCGGCGTCGATGTAGCTGGAAATCTTGCAGCGCCGTTCCGGCTGTTTGTCGGTTGCTCGAATAAGCAGCCAGCTGCCCGGCTCAAGCGCCGCAACCGTCTTCAACGATTCCTGGTTTAATGTCCATTGCTGTTGTTGTTGTCGTTCAACCGCAGTTTGTTGCTTCCAGGGTTTAACCGTTGTGAGTTCGTCTTGCGCTAGCGTGTCCTCTTCACCAAGCACGGACTCGATCTCATTGTCCAGCTCATCGAAGAGGCCGGCCTGAACCAGTTCGTGTACTTCACGCAGCGCTTCCACCATTGCATCCACGTTGTCGTGTGCGGGCACATAGGTTTGCATATCGGCATGGATTCGTTGGTACAGGTCTGGCAGCAAATTTTGCAGTCGCTGGCTGGATTTTTCATCATTATGCTGTTGTACGCTCCAAATCAGATCGTCGGCGACTTGCAGCGTTTGCAGCCATTCGTTGCTGTCATCACCGTGTTTCAGATTGCACAGAAACATTACGTTTTGCCATTCGTCGGCGAGAAATTTGGCAATAACGTGAGGAATATTGTTGCCCTGTATTCTTTCCTGCAGCAACACTTTGACTTTAGCGCGGGTATGATTGGTGACCGCCTGCGCATGCGCGGATTCATTGGTGCGCCGTTCAACGACCTCGACTTGTTTTCCTTCGCCGGCAATAAAGTCCTGAAGTTCTTCCAATAGCGTCACAAATAGACTGCTATCGGGCTCCGTTGCATCGGTAATGGTTTGCGCCATCTTGTTCGCCAGTTCGTAAAACGCCTGATGCTTGCCGTTATCGCCTTCGCGGCCATAACTCGCCACCGACAGTTCGTTGATCAGCTGTCGCAGCGGGTGCGTTGTGGTGGATAAAAAGTCCTGGTCGTGGATGGAGATCTTGAGTACCGGAATTTGCAGGCGGCTCAGCAAGGCTTGCATTTCCACTGGCAGACTTTCGTCGTCGAGTACGAAATCAAAAAACATCGAGACCAGATTGACAACATCCTCGTCGCCCTGATGCAGCGATGCCGGTTCGCCCTGGGCGAACTTGTTTTTAAAGATCGACTGCACCAAAGAATGCAGTTGGTTGTCTGCAATGGATTGATCGGCGGGAGAAGTACACGCCAGGTCAGCCTGCATCTCCGATAGGGTCGAGATGAGGTTGAGTTTCGACAGAATCGGGCCACTGTCGTAACCGCCCAGTTCCAGCATGTTGTCGGGTGTGAGGTTGCTGCTTCTGAGCTGCTCAAAAATTCCTTGCAGTTCCTGTATTTGTTCGGCCGCCGCGGCATCGTCAAGCGGATATTCGGCACCCGCAAGGTTGTTGCCAGCGGGACTCGCACCGCTGCGGCCGCGTTGTTTTATATTCGGCAGCACGCCGGAATCAATCAAATGGGTATTTGCCGCATTGTAGATTCTGTCCAGCTGGCCAATCACCACTCGATCAAACTGCTTGAAGAATATGATTTTGATGTCGATATCGAAACTCAGCAGCTCGCAACTACGGGCAAATTGTTCGATGAGTTGTTGCGGATCCAGCGGATTATTATCATCGTCGATACGCACATCGTTGGTCAAATAATCCATGCGGTAAGTCAGCTGGTAAATGGCCTCCTGGTAAGCGGTGCGGGCTTTTTTCACCATGTCCTTGATGGCGACAGCCTCTTCCAGTGCCTCATTGGCGACCAGGCCCAGCTCGTCGTTATCTAACGGCTCCTCGGCCAGCATTTCCCGATGGTTGGCTGCTCCCGGTTCCAGCATTTCGACAAAGGCATTGGCTATGCCGGCAGCAAAAGTGCCGCAGACTTCGGGTTTTTTCATCCGTAGCTCGCGCAGGGCTTCAAAAAAAGCATTTTGCTTGGCGTTGCTGCCCGCCTGGTCGGCCATATCGAAAAACAGATCATCGCAGGCGGCGAACAACTCTTCGAAGCGATTCAGTAACACGCTGGTGGCGTTTTCTTTTGTCTGTTGCAGCAGCGGGTGCAGGCCGGGGTTTGGCTGCGCAGTTCTTAAGGCATTTTGGTTCAAGGTAGCGACATCCACAGAGCGGGTTTATTCTTAAACGATAGACGGTTATTACTGAATTGTCGATGTGGATTGGAGCGAGAACGGCGTATAAGTTTGTCGCCTGATGGTCGGATATGTTTAGCTATATCAACGGCTTAATTTTGCGTCGGCTTTAAATGAGAAGAGTATAGATAGATTTTCTGTGCCGCGTAGTGGCCACCGGAACCTCAGATTCGAGAATGCTGTGTTGTTTGCGTCATGGAGGCGGCAAGCTGCTGCAGTTGGCGAACAACTTTCCCCAGCGTGCGATCAAAAAACTGCTCGGTTTGCAGCGCCTTGACGCGTTGCCGCTGCAAGTCGTAGGCGAACTCCTTACGTTTCTTTTCTAACACCTTAAAGCCGAGTCGATTGACAAAAATGTAGCTGTCGTTGGCCGTCACTTTGGCGGCCAACTTGCAACGAATAGTGTTCTCGTCGCCTTGACTGCCGACGCTAAACCAGGTGCCAACCGGGGTGTCGTCAGCTTGTTTGATATAGCGGTAGGCCAAGTCTTTGTACTCGACCTGCTGACGCTCCAACACGGTCATTTCATTCCAGCTTTTATGTTGCTCCGCTGCCGGATGCAACGCTTCGGCTTGCTTTTCGGCCAGCGTGCGACGCGCAATGACAGCCGACAAACTCGGGTCGGCGAGTTGTGTATGCAAAGCCATTAGCGGTTGCAGTGCCTGCTCCACACTGTCTTCGGTTGGCGCAGTTTGCGCCAGCCATTGACGTAAACGCTGTTGCAGCTCAGGTAGCAAGCCTTGCAGGCGCTGTTGCGACTTGTGGTCGCCGTGTTGCACCGAACTCCAGATCAAATCATCCATTGTTTGTTCTACTTCCACGCCTTCCGGGCTTTGCTCGCCGTATTTAAGCCGCACCAGCACTAGTACATTCTGCCACTCGTTGGCCAGAAAGTCCTGGATCAACGCGGGCACTTTAACGTCTTCCAGGCGCTCGAAGATGAGTTCCCCGATGGCTGCCCTGGCCTGCATCGTCGTCGCTTCGGCCTGCGCCGAAGCGCAGGTTCTTTTCTCCACTTTCGCGGCCTTGCCTTCTTCTGTTACGCGATATTGTTGTAGTTCAGCGAGCGCTCGCGCAAAAGTATCTTCGTTAGGCTGGTCATGTTTATTGATAGTTTGGATGATCGTGGCCAGTTTTTTATACAGAGTGTTTGTCGTCTCCTCTTCGGTGTCAACCAGGCCAATACCGGCGCCAACGATTTCGCTAATCAGCAGTCGTGCAGGGTGCGTGCTTTTGCTGAAGAAAGACTTGTCTTGCAAGGCAATTTTTAACACCGGAAATTGCAGGCGGCCGATTAATGCTTGCGCATGGGTCGGCAGCTGCCGGTCTTCGAGCACGAAGTCAAAAAACATCGCTACCAGATTGATAACGTCTTCATCGGGCTTGTTCAAGCACCCGGTTTTGCCCTGCGCTTTGCGCTGGTCGAGAACATTTTTTAGCAGGTCACGTATGTCGCCTGCCCGGTTCACGCCGCTGCTTGTGTTGGCCGCTGCGGTCGCTTGCGCCTGGGCGTCTGTCAGCAAGCGGTTTAACTCCTGGCTGGCAATCGGCGGTCCAATGCCAGTGCTGAAAAACATTGGAATACCCGGTTGGTCGCGCTGCGCCGGCGTTCGCAGAGTGCCTAGTAACTGACTGAGTTGGGTGAAGTTAGCGGTCGGCGCAGCATTACGCGTGGCTGCTTGAGCGCCCTGAATAGTGCGGGAAATGGAGGGGAGTACGCCGGCGTCGATCAACTGTTGGTTGGCGGTAGCACACACCGAAGGCAGTTCACGCAACAGCACACGCTCGAACTGCTTGAACAGCACGATGCGCGCTTTGATGTCTAGCGTCAAAATCTCGGTCGTTGTGGCAAACGCGGCACACAGTTGGGCCGGATCAAGCGGATTATTGTTTTCGTTGACGGTGGTGTTTTCGGTGGCGAAATCGAGGCGCTTGTGCAAAAAGTAAAGCTGCTCATTCGCGTTAACCCTCGATTTTGCGATCATACTGCTGAGCGCGAGACTTTTCTCCAACTCGGCGGTCTGCACCAGGCTAAGCGGTTGAGCGTTGCTTGGCCCACGCTCGATATTTTGTGTAGCGGGAGCTTGAGCCAGAGCATCAAAGCAATTCTGAAGTTCGCTGTGAAAACGCGCGACGAAGCGGTCTTTTTGCAGCCTGACCTCGCGCAAGCCGTCGAGAAACAGCGATTGTTCGTTGTTGGAGGTGGCTTTTTCAGCCAGCTCGAAATAGATATCGTCGCAGTTGGTTAACAGTTGGTCAACAGAACTCAGCAATGCCGCGGTGGCGCCGTCTCTGACCTGTTGGACGACAGCGGGCAGTGCGGCTAGTTTGCGCTTACCGCTGCGCAGTTGATGATGATCTAGCGGCTCCATATTTTTAGCGTACGACTCGACATAAAGTGAAACAAATTATGCCACAGAAGCGGATTTACCGACTAGATTTATGTGTCCTTAACGGCTGCGCTTCATTCAATACACTGTGCTAGCTACCGACAGAAACACAAAGGCCGCGTCGAAACGCGGCCTTTGCGAAGCTTTGGCCATCCCGGCCTCAGAAATTGTGCAGGTTTTAACCTGCAACGATGTGCCTACTTGATGGTCTTTGGTACTTCGTTTGACAGTTCGCTAAAGATACCGTCTTTATCGACTGCCGCCATGGCGAAGTAGTAGGTGTCGCCCTCCAGATTATTCACCGTGAGGCTGGTTTTTGCGGGATCGCTTACCTTAATCGTGTCGGACTTGCCCGTGTCGGACGTATAGTAAACTTCGTAGCGACCGAGTTCTGTAACTGTCAGGCTGTCGCCGTTCTCGCGTTTGTTCGGAATGGTCCACGACAGATTGGCGCTACCGACAACAACCGTGGGTTCGGGTGCAGGTGCTGGCTGTTCCGCAATGGGGTCAGGTTCTGGTGCCGGAGCGGGCGCTGGGGCCGGTGCTGGAGCTGGCATTGCGACTGGTGTCGGAGCCGGTCCTGGCGCCGCTGCCGGAGTGGGTCTTGGCTCGGGCCTGGGCACATCTTTGGGTTCCGGTCTTGGGGTGCGGTTGCTCGGTGTTACGCGGCTGTTACTGATGCGGAAGGTCGATGGGCCGGTCGACCTTGAACCATCACGACTCACGCGCGTTGATTTCTGTTGACCGTCACTGCTGAGGCCCTCGGCATTAGCGCTGCCGCCACTTTTACACGCGCTGGTAAGCGCCGCAATACAAACGATAAATACATACTTATTAATTTGATTCATTGTGTTCCACCGGTCTCCTCTGTAATAAACAGAAATAAAAAAAGCAAAAAGCTGAAAGCCAATATGTAAATTCTAGTGTGCCGCTACGCTGTACATCAACGTAATTACTACCAGTGTCGCAAAAAAACCTTGAACTGTGCGGCGAGTCACTCCAATAGGGCGACTTAATGCTGGTTTCTAATGGTAATATCACCCGGTTTCACACGTTTCGGCGCACCGCCAACTCGCTCAGCGACTCTAACTGAGTTTTAACGGCGTTGTCTGGTAGGTCACGGAGAGCTTCGCGCGCCAGCTTTGCGTAGTCCTCGGCGCGTTGCACGGTGAAATCGAGAGCGCCGCAGGCGTCAACTGCGGCAGCAATAGCGGACAGATGTTGACTGGATTTTTCCGTAATCGCCTGCTCCACCATGCGCTGCGCGGCCGCATCCGCGCAGCGCATGGTTTGAATCAGTGGCAATGTAGGCTTGCCCTCGGCCAGATCATTGCCGACATTTTTACCCAGGCTGGCCGCGTTGCCGCGATAGTCCAGCACGTCGTCCATCAGCTGAAACGCCATTCCCATATTTAAGCCATAGTGGCGCAAAGCCTGCTCGCGTGTTTCGCTGGCGCCCGCAAGCACCGCTCCGGTTTGCGCCGCAGCGGCAAACAAGGTGGCTGTTTTATATTCAATAACGCTCAGATACTCCTGTTCGCTCGTGGCCGGGTCGCCGGCTTTGGTCAGCTGCAATACTTCGCCTTCCGCAATCAGATTGGTAGCGTTTGACAGAATATCCATGATTTTGATGTTGCTTAACGACACTAGCATTTGAAACGCACGAGAGTACAAAAAATCACCGACCAGAATGCTGGATGAATTACCCCAGTTCGCATTCGCCGTTGGCCGGCCGCGGCGCAGCTCCGACACGTCAATCACGTCATCGTGCAGCAGTGTTGCGGTATGCAAGAACTCAATGACGGCAGCCAGCTCATACAAAGGCTGCTCCCGATAATCACAGCTAAAGCCGCTGAGCAGCACCAATATAGGCCGCAGGCGCTTGCCGCCCGCGGCAACCAGATACTCCCCTATTTCCTCCACCAGAGGCACCTGCGAATGCATGCGCTGCATGATCAGCTCGTTAACCGTGCCTAGCTCGGGTTTTAGATCGTTCAGAAACTCGCGCATGTGGTGTGACTAAGGAATAATGGTGGGCAGCAGCGCATGCTATGGAGTGCTCATGTTTCTGTCAAGGCTTGGCTATTGACTTGAAAAAGGTGGCGCCTGCCGCAGAATATTGCCGCATAGTAACTTGCGCGAGATAGTGTTATTGCGTAGAATCTGCGCCCTTTCGCGATGGCACGACAGCGTCCATTGCACTTATTAACCGTGGCCATGGGCGGAACAAAAATGTACGCAGTGATTGAAAGTGGCGGCAAGCAGCATCGCGTTGTCGAGGGCGAAACGCTCAAACTGGAAAAGCTTAACGCACCGACTGGTGACAGCGTCAATTTTGAAAAAGTGCTACTGCTGGTAGGCGCGGGCGAATCGGTGCAGCTAGGTGCGCCCTATATAGAAGGAAGCGCAGTAACGGCCGAAGTGTTAAGTCATGGCCGGCACAAGAAAATCAACATTATCAAATTCAACCGGCGTAAGCATCACCGTAAGCAGGCCGGGCACAGGCAGTGGTATACGGAAGTTAAAATCACGGCTATTCGATCAGCCTGACATCGTTAACAAGCAGGGGTAGATATAATGGCGCACAAAAAAGCAGGGGGCAGCACCCGCAACGGTCGTGACTCACAATCCAAACGTCTCGGCATCAAGAGTTTTGGCGGCCAGATGGTTAGCGCCGGCAGCATCATTGTACGCCAGCGCGGCACACAGTTTCATCCGGGCAAGAATGTCGGTTGCGGTAAAGACTACACGCTGTTCGCCACCGTGCCGGGGCAAGTCGAATTTATTGTAAAGGGTGCGAAAAACCGCCGCTTCGTGAATATCATTCCCGCCTGACAGCTGCGGTAGCAGTGCCAAAGCCCCGTCAGTCGACGGGGCTTTGTTATTTAGGGCGCTAATATGAAGCGGCCATTCAGTACACTGCACTAGTGTAGTGATGTAGGGCGCGCACGTTCGAGCACCGCCGCCTCTGAGGTAATCATTTGAAATTTATCGACGAAGCCAGCATCCACGTCAGCGCCGGTCGCGGCGGTGACGGCTGCCTGAGTTTTCGGCGCGAGCGCTTTATTGCCAAAGGCGGGCCGAATGGCGGCGATGGTGGCGACGGCGGCAGCGTCTATTTACTGGCCGACGAGGCCATGAGCACGCTGGTCGATTACCGTTACAAGAAGCAACACAAAGCGGGTAGCGGTAAGTCGGGTGCCGGTAATAACTGTACCGGCCGCAAGGGCGATGAGCTGGTGCTGGCCGTGCCGGTCGGCACGACGGTCTTCGATGCAGACACCAGCGAACTGCTTGGCGACCTGACACGAGATAAGCAGCGTTTGCGAGTTGCGCAAGGTGGTTGGCACGGCTTGGGCAATACGCGTTTCAAGTCCAGTACCAACCGCGCGCCGCGCCAAACCAGTAGCGGCCAGGACGGTCAATCCCGGCAGCTGCAACTGGAGCTAAAAGTGTTGGCCGATGCCGGTTTGCTGGGTTTACCCAATGCCGGCAAGTCCAGCCTGATTCGTGCCGTGTCGGCTGCCCGCCCCAAGGTCGCTGATTACCCGTTTACCACGCTGGTACCGCAATTAGGCGTGGTTGCCGTGCACGAATACCGCAGTTTTGTGATGGCCGATATGCCGGGCATCATAGAAGGTGCCGCCGACGGCGCGGGTCTGGGCATTCGCTTTTTAAAGCATTTGGCGCGCACCCAATTGCTATTGCATATGATTGATCCGATGCCGGTGGATGGCAGCGATCCCAGCGCCAACGCACGCCTTGTCTGCGAGGAGTTGCAACGCTTTAGCCCGAGCCTGGCGCGGCGCGAGCGCTGGCTAGTGGTCAATAAAACCGATTTGCTGAGCGAGGAACAGCAACAAACACTGGCAGCCGAGCTGGTAGAAGCGCTGCAATGGCAGGATCGCCCGCTGTTTTTTGTATCGGCTTTGCAAGCCACTGGAACAAAGGTCCTGTGTGAGCATATTATGGCCTACCTGGAACAGCAGCGGGAATTGCTGCAGGGTGATGCAGAGTTACGCCGCCAGCGACAGGTATTGTATGACAAGGTACAAAGCGAGGGCAGGGAACGTATTCAGCGGGTGGCCGCGCAGCGCCGCGAATGCCGTCAGCACGCCAACGATGATGATGATGGCGGTGCTGCAATGCGTGACTCGGCGTAAGCGGCCCGACCGCGTGGAGGTTGTAAGCTGGTGAGCAACAGCGAGCGCTGGGTCATCAAAATTGGCAGCGCCCTGATGACGGCCAATGGCCAGGGTCTGGCGCTGTCTGCGATTGCCGGCTGGGTCGCGCAGATGGCCGAGTTGCGTACGCAAGGTATCGAACTGGTTGTGGTCTCTTCCGGGGCAGTGGCGGCAGGTATCGGTCGTCTTGGCTGGCAGGCGCGGCCGCGGGAAGTCCACAAATTACAGGCAGCGGCCGCCGTTGGCCAAATGTGTCTGGTGCAAACGTGGGAGTCACATTTCCAGACCTTTGATTTGCACACGGCCCAGGTCTTGTTGGTCAACGACGATGTGACTCACCGCGAGCGCTATTTGAATGCCCGCAAAACCCTGAATGCCTTATTGGCCTATGGGGTGATACCCATCGTCAATGAAAATGACACCGTGGCGACTGAAGAAATCTGCTTCGGCGACAATGACAGGCTGGCGGCCTTGGTATCGAATCTGACCTATGCCGACCGTTTATTGATACTGACTGACCAGCAAGGTTTGTTTAACCAGGATCCGCGCACTAACCCGCAAGCCAAACTGGTTCAGCACGGCAAAGCCGGCGATGCCAGATTGCAGAGTATGGCCGGCGCCAGCCCCGGCCATCTCGGGCGTGGCGGTATGATCACCAAGCTACGGGCTGCGCAACAGGCGGCACAGTCGGGCACCGACACCTATATTGTGCATGGCAGCGAGGCCAATGTACTCACGCGGCTTGCCAATGGTGAACAAATCGGCACGTGGCTGACGGCGGCGCGCAAACCGGCAGCGGCGCGCAAGCAATGGATTGCCGCGCAGCTGCAAATCAAAGGCATCTTGCAGATGGACGCCGGCGCGAGCGAGGTCATCCAGAACGCCGGTCGCAGCCTGCTGCCGGTCGGCGTGGTCAGTGTGCAAGGTGACTTTCAGCGTGGTGATGTGGTCAGTTGCGTGAACCCGCAGGGCGTCGAACTGGCCCGCGGCTTGAGCAACTACGCCGCGGTCGATGCGCGCAAAATCATGGGGCTTGCCAGTGACAGGATTGTTGCGGTGCTGGAAACTCCGGGCGACGCGGAGTTGATCCACAGAGACAATCTGGTTTTGTTGTAACGCGTCAAGCCATCGCTTTAACGGCGGCATTTAAGCGGCTTTTGTGCCGTGCCGCCTTGTTCTTCTGAATGATGCCTTTATTGGCCATGCGATCAATTAGCGGTACGGCGCTTGCGTAGGCCGCTTTGGCGGCAGCCTGGTCACCGGCGTTAATAGCGGTGATGACGTTTTTGATGCAGGTTCTAACCATCGAACGCTGGCCTATTTTTAGCGAACGACGAGCGACCGATTGGCGGGCGCGTTTTCTTGCTTGCGGCGAATTTGCCAAAATGATAACCCTCGGAGTGTTTGTTACTCTGCTACAGTGCAGCAGGACGCGCGATTATTCCGATTCGCCGCATATTTGTCAACCGCGCTATGAAA
>CAZJDL010000015.1:0-42205 GCA_964544755.1 uncultured Pseudomonadales bacterium
TCCAGAAATAAAGCGCTTATTGCCGGCGCAATGCCAATACTTTCAAACACTTCGCCATCTGCTGCCGTATACACCTCATTGGAAAGACCCAGCTCCCAGCCATTGGGTAGTGTCAGCTCCAATATGTCAGAAAGAATGCCTTCTGTTGTCTCGCCAACTAAAGTGACGTAGGGCAAATTGCGCATCGTTATTGCAAAGACTTCCGCGGCGCTGGCTGTTTCGCCACTGGTTAACAGGTAAATCGGTTTGGTGTAGGGCTTGGCAACCGTTGGCTTTTGATAAATCTCCACCTCCTCGTTATAACCATCACCCTTGCGCGCTTTTTTTCGGAACGCCAGGCGGCGCTGATCGAAGAAGCGACCGGCAATCTCCAGGCTGAGCGCATCCTCACCGCCACCGTTAAGGCGAATATCAATAATCATCGCATCAGTACCCGCCAAATCCGCCAGCATCTTATCAAGCGCTTCGTTCAATGCGGTGAACAGTTGTTCGGCCACAGTGTCTTCATCAAGCGTTCCGTCTTCTATCGCGGCCTCAGCCTCGTCTAAGTCAATAAATTCGTCCATGCTATTGACAAAAAGGTAGCCAACATTGTCTTCCATCAATCCCCACGCGATTTGGTCATTTGCCGCTGACTTGAGTTCACCATCGACCATATAGCTTGCTATGATGCCAAGCCATTCCTGAAAACGTTCTGAGACAAATAAGTCAAGACGAACATCGCGATACTCATCAAAATCCCCATACTCAGTTTGACGATTAAAATCGTCCAGCAATTCCTGCTGCGTATAGGTTTGCGCAAATTTTTCTAGCACGCGAACGAAAAGATCGCTGTCTGTACCCGCGGATGCGTCGTCATCATGGGCTAAACTTACGTGCCCATCATTGCCAAAGGCTTCTATCATACTGGCGAGTATGCCGAACAACTCCTCATCGTCGGCGACTTTCTCAATGGCTGCCAAATTATCATCGTATTGTTGTTGCCAGTTAATATCGCGCAGTTCAAAAAATGCATACTGCTCATTAAAAGTATTCCAGAATACATTAAAGTTGGCAAGCGCATCGTCAGTCTCTTCAGTGATGCCGTCAACGCACGCACTCGGACGCTCGTCGATACGATCAAAAAAATAGGCATGAATAGCGAAACGGTCAAGATCCGGGTCGGTCGCGAAACGCTGGCGCTGGCTATTGGTGAGGAAATGCGGTGTTTCCTCCACAAAGTCTGCCAACGCTGTGTCGTCAATCAGCAAGCAATGTACCGAGCTGACCGCGTACTTTAAAACGCTCTCCCCCGTGACCTCTATTAAATCCGTATTACCCTCACTGTGCCACAGGCCTTGCATTTCCGCCGGTGAAACCTTTTGCGTCAGGGGGCTTGCTGCGGGTGGTGGATTTCCGTGATCCTTGTTGTTGTTATCATCACAGCCAAATACTGTTATGAGCGCAATTAGGAAACTGATTCGCTGTAAATGTTTCATCGTTATGCCCTGTCTTGATCAAATCAGGGCTTAGCTTAAGCGGATTCAGCAGGCGCTTCTGTATCCTTTTGTATCGCAATTGTCGGCTCGGGCATGACGTGAGCATCAAGCTTGGCCGGATGATGCCGTGGTGGCATGGCGCTCAGGGGCGGACAAATTCGCCAGGAACGAATGTGGACAGCGTTAGCTGGCCCGGCAGGGTTCAGGCACTGGGAAGTGCTGGCAATCTAACGATGTACGAGTCGATTCGCGCGGTGTCTACTCTGAATTTAGGGGGGTAAACTCATGACGACTCAACAAAATGGTGCCCAGGGGCGGAATCGAACCACCGACACGAGGATTTTCAGTCCACTGCTCTACCGACTGAGCTACCTGGGCATTGGGATTTTTGCCGCGTGGCCAGCAAAAAGAGCGCGTATTAAACCGCCTCGGTATGGACGAGTCAAGCCCGCTATTCCTGCTTCGGTGGCACGTAGCCGTCGGCCCTGGCATAGTCTTCGCCGGCGAGGAATTTTTCCATCTCTTCGTTGATGAACACGCGGGCGCCGGTATCCATCATATTCAGCTGCCGTTCGTTGATCAGCATGGTTTGATGGGCCTGCCATTCTTCCCAGGCCTGTTTCGATACGTTTTCAAAAATCTCCTGGCCTTTGGGCCCGGGGTAGGGCGGGCGGTCAAGGCCAGGCATGTTTTTCTGATACTTCTTGCAAAATACGGTTCTGCTCATGATTTTTGTGTCTCAAATGCCGTGTTACCGTTTCGATTTATTGATTACTGGTTTGCCGCAGCAGTCGTTTAACGGGCGCGGCAAGCCCAACGCTGGCGGGTTTGCGCATGTTATACCAAAGCTGCTGCTGGTCTTCCATAACGTGGGTGGTTTGTTGGCTACTCTTGATGTGTAGTGGTGTGATTAGCAGATGAAAATGGCTAAACGTATGCCGACGCGGCGCCAGTTCGGTACAGGAGTCGACTGCGATTTGCAATTCCTGCTCACAGTAAGTGATGGCATTTTGCCCGGTGGCCAGTTCCGGCAGGCTCCACAAGCCACCCCAAATGCCTTGCGCGGGGCGCTTTTCCAGCCACACTTCTCCCGCCGTATTTTCGATCAACAACATTTGCGTATGCCGCGTGGGAATGTTATTGCGCGCTTTGGGCTGCGGGAAGCTTTGTACGCAATCATGCCGCAGCGCTTCGCAGTGCTTGGCCACCGGGCACTCGTGGCACCTGGGCTGGCCGCGCACGCAGACGGTGGCGCCCAAATCCATAATAGCTTGCGTGTAGCGCTCTACGCGCCGCTTCGGGGTATAGCGTTCGGCGAGTTGCCACAACTCTTTATTGACGCTGGCCCGGCCGGCCCAACCTGCGACGCGGTGCACGCGGCTCAACACGCGCTTTACATTGCCGTCCATAATGACCGCGTGTTTTCGCAAGGCGATGGCGCAAATGGCGCCGGCGGTGGAGCGGCCAATGCCGGGCAGCTCGCAAAGCTGTTGCACTGAATCTGGAAGCTCGCTGCCATGTGTATCGACGATAAGACCGGCCGCTTTATGCAGGTTTCGTGCGCGCGCGTAATAGCCCAGGCCAGTCCAAAGATGCAGCACTTCGTCTAACGGTGCCCTGGCCAGCGCGCCAACGTCCGGAAATGTCTGCACGAAGCGCTCGAAATAGGAGATGACGGTGGCTACCTGAGTTTGCTGTAGCATGATTTCAGAGAGCCACACGCGATACGGCGTAATGCCGCGCTGCCACGGCAGGTCTTTGCGGCCGTGGTGCTCGAACCAGTGCAAAATGGCGTTACTAAACTTCGCGTCTTGCATGCGCTGCTTACGCGACTCTAAAACAGTTTGTCGAGAAACTTCTTGACGGCTTCTTTGTCCGGATCTTCCTCTTTGCCGTCGGCGTCCTTGCTGTCATCGCCCAGTTTTTTCAGCAACTTGTCACTGATTCTGCGTTTCGCTTCGCCTTTTAACAGTTTTTTGGCAACTTTCTTTAAGCCTCGTTTGTCGATGCCGCACATCGCGCCGGGGTCATCGGAAAACTTGCCCTTGCAGCGCATGGGCCAGACAATATCGCGGTACCGCTCGTTGATTTCACAGGCTTTGTCCTGCTCGCTCAAGTCGCCGCTTATGCGCACGCCAATGCGATAGTCGACCGCTTCTCGCGGTAAATCGAGCACTCCCTTGCCGGTCACCTGCATATTCTCCAGCGCCGCGACCAGGTCATCATTTTTACCGACGCCCTGGGTGAACTGCAATGTACCGCCAATTTTCTTGAACTGAGTGGCCGCCGGCCAATCGGTTTTGGTCAATGGTTTCTGCCGCGCTTGCGCAATGGCCTGGCACAGTAGCTTGTCCATATTCAGCTTGCTTAACACGGCGTTGTTTATGTTAAACAGCAGCGGTCCGCTCAACGACTTTTGCAAAGCCGCCGAGCTATTGCCACGCATGGCGAGCTTGGCGTTAAAGTTAGCCGTGCCGGTCAGGGTGTCGACCTCGGCGAAATCGGTGAGCAGGGGTTTCAGATTTACGCCGCTGAGGCTGGAGTTTATGTGTATCGAAGGCGAATCGCCGCGCGCATCCAGCGTGGCGTTGGTATCGGTAGCGCCGCCGTACAGCTTGGCGGCCAGTGATTTCAGTTTGATCAGTCCCTTGTTGCCCGAGGCTGTCATCTTCAAGTCGGTCAGCTTCAGGCCGCTGGCGGTTACCGCGTTGAAACCAAACTGCGCGTTGAACAGCAGGGGTTGCAGTGCGGCGAGCGGCAGTAGTGCAGCGTTAGGCTGGCTTTCCACGGCCGCCGCGTGCTCCTCTTCGCCTTCGGCCTCGGGTGCCGAGTAATCGTCGAGGTTAATGTGGTCGCCTTGCAGTTGAATCACGTATTCACTGGTTTCCAGGTTTTTGATACCCAGTTGGCCCGTTAGCGTTGTGCCGTCGAGTTTGATCGTTAGCGGGTTCATTAGAAAGCTATTGGCTGGCCCGCCGATGGTGCCGTTCAGGCTGATGGCGCTCAGCGCAGTCGGATTGGCAACCACCATCGGCTCCATGCCCAGTGCCGCCAGCAACTTGTTGGCGTCGAAAGGGGCGACATCGAGCTGCCCTTTTAGCAGCGGTTTGTCGGTGACTTGTTCGCCACTCAGTTGCAGCTCGGCTTTGAGCGCATCGGCCAAATCAATTTTTAGCTGCTCCAGCCGCAACGTGTCGGCCTTGGCGTCGAATTGGCCCTTGCCGGCCAGGTTGAGGTTGACGGTCTTGTCACCAAACGGTTCGCCGCGCAGTAGCAGGTCAATATTAATGCCGTCGATCGCAAACTGTCGTGCCTTACCGTTAGCGCTAAGCTCGCCTTTAATGCGGGTATCGCTCTGCAAGTTGGGGTCGCCAAGCTCGACGCTGAACTGCATGTCGAGCGGAAACGGCTTGCCGCCGAGATTGATATTGGTGCTTTCAAAATTTACGTCGTTCAAAGCGTAGCTTCCACCTTCGGCTTGTTGATCGGTATAGTGGACGGCTGAATGCTGGATGCTTATCTGCGCAATGTCTACGGCCAACGGCACAACCGCGATTTCGCTAGAGGACTCTTCTGCCGCTGAGGGCTCTTCCGCCGCTGCGGCCGTGGGTGCAGCCTCCGCTTCAGGTACGATTTGATCCCAATTATTTACGCCTTTTGGGTCGACTTTGAGCTGCAAACGCAGGCCATCGACTTGTAGCCCGTCGGCCTCAACCGCGCCGCGTAACAAAGGCAGCAACTTAACGCTGAGTTTTACCGTGTCTAGATTGGCGAACGGTTTGTCGCCGTCTTCGGGCAGTCGAAATTGCACCTGATTCAGAGCAACGCCAATGCTTGGAAAGAAAGACCAACCCAGCGTGCCGTCGATCTTCAGCGCGCCGCGGGTGTTTTTTTCAACCAGTGCGATCAGTTGCGGTTTAAAATCATTTGGGTCGATAAAGACGCTGACCACAACACCTATGACGACAGGGAGTAGCACGATTACCAGTACGACAATAACTAGCCACTTGAGCAGTGATTTCATAGTCTTAACACGTGGTTCCTGAGTGTGGTTCGTCGCAACATCGCATAAACTGTCGGCCAACATAACATAATTTTTCGATAGGGTGATACGCTGCAAGCGTTTCTCTATAATGGCCTTATACCGCCACACGCGTAGGATCAAGCCATGGCTGACCGCAAAGCCACAATAACCCGTAACACGCTGGAAACTGTTATTACCGCGAGCGTTAATCTCGACGGTAGCGGCAGCGCCGAGTTTGCCACCGGTATTCCGTTTCTGGAACACATGATGGACCAGATCGCGCGCCACGGCTTGATCGACATCAGCGTGCAGGCGCAGGGCGACACGCATATCGATGATCACCACACGGTAGAGGATATCGGCATCACGCTAGGTCAGGCGGTGACTGAGGCGGTGGGCGACAAGAAAGGCCTCACCCGCTATGGCCATGCCTATGTGCCACTCGACGAAGCGCTGTCGCGGGTGGTGATCGATTTTTCCGGCCGGCCCGGTCTTGCTTACCATGTTGATTTCACGCGTGCGTCGGTAGGAGGCTTCGATGTCGATTTGTTCCAGGAATTTTTTCAGGGCTTTGTCAATCACGCCAACGTCACCTTGCACATTGATAATTTGCGCGGTGCGAATTCACACCATCAGGCCGAGACTGTTTTCAAGGCCTTCGGCCGCGCGCTGCGCATGGCGTTGACGTTTGACCTTCGCAGTGGTGGGCAGATGCCGTCCACTAAAGGTGTGCTGTAGCGCATGACATACGTATCAGCACCCTCCGTTTTTGCTGTTGACTGAAATGGACATAACGCAAGATAAATCAACCGTTGCGGTACTCGACTACGGCATGGGCAATTTGCATTCGGTTGCTAACGCGTTACGTACTGTGGCGCCCAACGCCAAGGTGGTGGTCAGCGCCGACCCGGAAGAGATTACTCGCGCCGACCGGGTGGTATTCCCGGGCGTAGGCGCTATTCGTGACAGCATGGCCGAAATTCGGCGCGTTGGTTTTGACCAATTGGTAGTCGAGCTCAGCAAAACCAAACCGTTATTGGCGGTCTGTGTTGGCCAGCAGGCTCTGATGAGCCGCAGCGAAGAAAACGGCGGCGTAGGTTGCATAAATTTTTTCCCCGGTGATGTGCGCTTGTTTGACGACCCGCGCGATGCCGGCGGCAAGCGTTTAAAAGTGCCGCATATGGGCTGGAACTGCGTTGACCAAAGCCACCCGCACCCGCTGTGGCAAAAGATACCCACGGGCAGCCGCTTTTATTTCGTGCACAGTTACTTCGTAGCACCGGAGGATGCGGCCATAATCGCCGCCACCACCGATTATGGCAGCAATTTTGCCGCCGCCCTGGCGCGCGACAATGTATTCGGCACCCAGTTTCACCCGGAAAAAAGCCATACGCTGGGTTTGCAGTTGCTGGCTAATTTTATGCGCTGGAATGGCGCGGCATAGCCCTGCGGAAGGCGTACTCAAGAGACAATTAATGTTAATAATCCCCGCCATCGATCTCAAAGACGGTCAGTGCGTGCGCTTACGCCAGGGTCGCATGCAGGACTCCACGGTATTTTCCGACGACCCTGTTGCTATGGCCGAGCGCTGGGTGGAAGCCGGATGCCGGCGCCTGCACCTGGTCGACCTGAACGGCGCATTCGCTGGCGAACCGGTCAATCGCGACATCGTGCACGCGATAGCTAAACGCTTTCCCGATCTGCCGATTCAAATAGGCGGCGGCATTCGTGATGCGGCTAGCATCGACAGCTATTTAAGCGCCGGTGTCGATTTTGCGATTTTGGGCACCATCGCGGTTAAAAACCCGGCGCTGACCCGAGAGCTATGTGCGCAGTTTGGCGGTCATATCATCATCGGCCTGGACGCCAAACACGGCATGGTTGCTACCGAGGGCTGGGCCGAAGATTCCGATCAATCAGTCATCGAGCTGGCGGGCGAGTTTGAGTCGGCCGGTGTCTCCGCCATTGTGTATACCGACATTGAACGCGACGGCATGTTGCAAGGCGTCAACATTGCCGCCACGGCCGAGCTGGCGCGCGCCGTCGATATTCCGGTGATCGCCTCCGGCGGCGTGGCGAATATGAGCGACGTAGAAGCTGTGCAGGCGATCGCCCAACACGGTGTGCTTGGCGCCATTACCGGTCGTGCCATTTATGAAGGTACGCTGGATTTTGCCGCCGCGCAACTTTGGTGCGACCAACAAACGACATAGCTATCGACAACACGAATAAACCGTTATGACATTAGCCAAACGTATCATCCCGTGCCTGGACGTCGATCAAGGCCGCGTCGTCAAAGGCGTTAAGTTTGTCGATATTCGTGACGCCGGCGACCCGGTTGAGATCGCGCAACGCTACAACGAGCAAGGTGCCGACGAAGTCACGTTTCTCGATATCACCGCCAGTCATGAGCAGCGCGACACCACCTACCGCACCGTAGAGAAGATGGCCAGCCAGGTGTTTATACCGCTGACCGTCGGTGGCGGCGTGCGCACTATCGACGACATACGCCGCTTGCTCAATGCCGGCGCTGACAAGGTCTGTATCAATACGGCGGCCATTCACAACCCGGAGTTTGTGCGGCAAGCTGCCGCGCGTTTCGGTTCGCAGTGTATCGTCGTCGCCATCGACGCTAAACAAGTCACCGTTACATCGACCGTGCCGCGCTGGGAAATTTTTACCCACGGCGGCCGACGTCCCACCGGCATTGACGCCGTTGCATGGGCCATGCAAATGGACGACTACGGAGCGGGTGAAATTCTGTTAACCAGTATGGACAGGGATGGGACGAAAGACGGTTTCGATCTGGCGCTAACGCGCAGTATCAGCGACTCGGTACATATTCCGGTGATCGCCTCCGGTGGCGTGGGTAATCTGCAGCATTTGGTTGAGGGAATTACGGAAGGTCATGCCGACGCCGTGCTGGCCGCCAGCATTTTTCACTTTGCAGAATATACCATCGGTCAGGCCAAGAACCATATGGCGGCCTGCGGAATCACTATTCGTTAGCAGGGCGCTACCCTGGTGCACTTTATTCGTTACACTAGTAAGCCGAGTCTTCCACCAGCGAAGCGTAGAATTTCGACAATACCTTGGGCTTGGCCAGCGACAGAAATTCAAGAAAATCGTTAAGGCCCTTGCCGGCCAGATTTTTGTTTTGGTACGGCCCGATCGGGCAACCCTCGCGGGTCGAGAAGTACCAGCGTTGTCCCGTGATAAAAAATCGCTCATTGCGGGTTGGCAGATCGCCGCGTTCTCCAGCTCTATTCATTTTCATCGCGTTGCACCCTATTGTCATTGCGGCGGCTTTGTTATGGGTAGCCGCTTGCCGGTTGTTCCGTCCATAGTACAAAATGTAATCAAATTGAGCAATATCAAACGGTCTACTTATAAGGGTTTATAGAAAGCTACTATCTATCAATGAGTTGGAGCGACATTGATCGCGGCACCAACCGTGCTGCGGGACGCGCTGGAGCTATTCTTGACAGCAATTGCCGGCTCGCTGGTTCTACTGGCGTCGCGCAGCGCGATCGCAGCGGATCCGGACAACAATTGTACCTGCTCGGTGGACTGTAATTTCGGTAACACGGCTTCGAGGTATTTCAGGGTCGCGGGATACGGATGCGCGGTACCCACCGCGATGCCATTGCGACGCGCCAGGGTCAGCAGGCGCTTAAACGCCGTGTCTATGGCGGCAATGTCGGGATCGTGGTCAATAAATATGTCGCGGCTCAGGTGCTTGACCTGGAAGTGTTCGGCGATGCTGGCAGCTACCGTCGCAGCGGTGGTGCGGCTGTCGATAAAATAAAAATCATTTTCAGCGACCACTGCCATTAACAAACCCATAAATTCGGGTATCGGAGTCAGGGCGCTGCCCATATGGTTATTCAATCCGCGGGCGTGTGGTATTGCCCTAATGTTGCCGCGGACGGTGGTCAGAAACTCACTGTGGCCCAACTGGTCGCTTAAGGCGCCCGGCCCGGGATTGAGCCTGTGTACGCTCGCCATCGGCGCATGGACGATAACTTCCTTACCGCTGGCGTGGGCGTGTCGGGCAAGCACTTCGGCGCTGGGCGTGTTCGGCAGAATGCCGTAGGTCAGGCTGCCGTGCAGGCTTAGGGCGCGCATCCCTGCCGCACGATTGTTGCCGAGGTCGTCCATGATGATCACGACGATGGGCAGTTGTTCGCCACTGGCATTGCTTGTCAGCGGCACCATCAAACCCATTACCAAGTAGCCGAACAGCGCTAATACACCTGGTCGCATGTGGTATCCCTTCCTTAAATTCTATTTGTTACGCGCTAAATGCCAAAAATTGCCGTCTAGTATGCAACACTGTACCGCTATTGCAAACTTATTGTGTGTTAGCGGCGGCGGCCTTGGGCGTTTTTTTGTTCGTCAGGCTAATCCCTTTTAGCAGGTTTAATGCCTCGTATAGTTGATTGTCCTTGCTGCTCAATTCGCTTTTTTGCTTTTTCAAACGCTTGCTGTAGGAGCTATCGTCGCCGTCTTTGGCGTTATTGAGGTGATGGTTCAAATCGGCTTCGGTCACACCCACCACGCTTTGCTTCAGCGGTGTGATTTTGGCCGGTTTAATTTCGATATCCGGTATGATTCCCTGCGCCTGAATGGAGCGTCCATCTGGCGTGTAATATAGCGCGGTGGTCAGCTTAATGGCGTGCTCTTTCGACAAGGGCAACACGCTTTGTACTGAACCTTTACCGAAGGTCTCGGTGCCGACAATCAGTGCTCGCCGATGGTCTTGCAGCGCGCCGGCAACAATTTCCGAGGCCGAAGCGGAGCCACCGTTGACCAGCACCACTACCGGCAGGCCATCGGTCAAGTCAGGCGTTTCCGAGTTGTAGCGCAGGCCCACTTCCTTTACCCGCCCTTCGGTGTAAACGATAAGGCCGCTGTCGATAAACAAATCAGTGATTTCAACGGCTGCCTGTAACACGCCGCCGGGGTTGTTGCGCAAATCCAGCACCAGCCCCTTCAAATCAGGGTCTTTTTTAAGCATCTTTTCCAAAACTCTTTTTGCGGCGCCACCGGAATTGTTTTGAAACTGCGATATGCGCAAGTAGCCGAAACCGGGCTCAAGGGTTCTTGACTTCACCGACTTCACTTCGATAATTGCGCGTTTTAGCGTGACCTCAAACGGTGGACTGCCCTCGCGGGCGATGGTGAGTTTAATCTCGCTGTCGGCCGGGCCGCGCATTAGTGTGATTGCTTCCGGCAGCGACAAGCCTTTTACACTGCGCTCATCCAGCTTGATGATTAAATCGCCGGCCAGAATGCCGGCTTTGTCGGCTGGCGTGTCGTCGATCGGTGCAATAACGCGCACAAACCCGTCTTCCATGCCAACTTCCAGACCCAAACCGCCAAATTCGCCGGTGGTGTGTTCCTGCAAGTTTTCGAAAGCTTCGTTGTCCAGGTACACCGAGTGCGGGTCCAGCCCGTCCAACATGCCTCTGATCGCGTTGCGCAGCAACGTCTTGTCGTCGATCTCTTCGACGTATTTGCTCCGGATTTGGCCGAATACGTTGGTAAAGGTTTGCAGCTCTTCGAGGGGTAATTCGGCGCTCTCGTCGGTTGCTTCTTCTTCGGCCTGGGCGAATGGCAGTGCGCCGGATAAGCCAAGTAGCAGACAAGCGACGACGGGCCATTGCTGAATAGTGGTTCTCATGAGTACTCCAAGCGAGCTGTCGTTTGCGAATAGTTAAAGAGTGTAGTTAGCACTATGGTCGGCGCCTACCCGGCCCGGCACCAGGCCGCGGGGTCGACGGGTTTGCCGGATTTGCGAATCTCAAAATACAAGGCGGGTTCGCGTTTGCCACCGCTTTGGCCGACCGTGGCGATTGTTTCACCGGTGCTAACCCATTCGCCGGCTTCCTTCAGTATACTTTGATTGTGCGCGTACAGGCTCATGAAACCGTTGCCGTGGTCAATTATTAACAATAACCCGGAACTGCCGAACCAATCGGCGAACACGATACGCCCGTGATGCACGGCCTGCACGTCGGCCCCTGCGTCGGCTTGCATCAACACGCCTTGCCAGCGCAGCTGACTGTCGGCTTTGCGAGTGCCGTATTTATGCCGCACCCGGCCTGCGGTGGGCCAGCCCATCTGACCCTTGCGAGTGCTGAAGTTTTGGCCATCTGTACGGATATCCAACGCGGCCATTTGTTTTTCCACTGCCGCGACCAGCGCTTCGAGTTTCCGCCGTTCCTGTTTCAACACAGCGAGTTGCTTGCCCTTAACCTGAATCGAAGTGTCCAGTTTGGTTAGCGCCTCGTGGCGCGCCTGCCAGCTGCTTAGCAAGTCGCGTTGTTGCTCTTCCAGCTTCCCCAGGTTGGTCTGCAATGCGACGCGCGTGGCATGCACTTGCGATTTTAATTCCTGTAACTCTTGCAATGTTTTTACGTAACGTTCTATGTCGGCCTGCCGCGCTTTGTTGAAATAATCATAGTAATTTAGTAGTCGTGCCACGCTGGCCGGGTCTTCGTGATTGAGTATCAGCTTGATCTGGTTCTGGGTGCCGTGTTGGTACGCTTCGCGAATCGCCTGCGCAACCTGCTGCTGTTGTTTCGCTTTGTCGGCGTCTAGTTGCTTTTGCTGCTGTTCCAGCTTGGCAATTTTTTGCCGTTCGGCGTCGAGTTGCAGGGTTGTCGCTTTGATCCTGCGTTTGCCCTTGCCAATATCCTGTTCGGCGTTGCGCAGCTGCTTTTTCAGTTTTTTCTGCTGGCCTTTATCGGTGTCGAGTTCGACGCGTGCGGCCTGCATTCTGCGCTCGAGCAGCTCGAGCTTTTTTTGCGCGTTCGGTTCCTGCGCTTGCGACAGCAACGGCAGGTTGAGCAAGATAGCGAGCACAACGATTAGCCTCTGAATTTGCAGGCCGGCCACGGATAATTCAATCCAGCGTCAGTAGCGGGGTGCCGGTCATTTCCGCAGGTTGCTCAAGTTGCATAAGGCGTAGCAAGGTAGGCGCCACATCACACAGACGGCCATTGGCGCCCGCATTAAATGTGACCGAGCGCGAACCCACATACAGTAGCGGCACCACGTCGCAAGTATGGGCGGTATGCGGCTGGCCGCTGACATGGTCGACCATTTGTTCAACGTTGCCATGGTCGGCAGTAATCAAACACTGGCCATCGACTTTTCGCAATGCCTCGACGATTCGACCTAAACAGCGGTCAATGGTTTCAACCGCTTTTACCGCCGCTTCGAAAATGCCGGTGTGGCCGACCATATCGCCGTTAGCGAAGTTGCAGATAATGCTGTCGAACTGGCCGCCGACGATGGCCGCCACCAGTTTGTCGGTGACTTCCCGGGCGTTCATCTCAGGTTGGAGGTCGTATGTTGCCACCTTGGGTGACGGTATCAGCTCGCGTTGTTCGCCGGCGTACAATGCTTCCCAGCCGCCGCTAAAAAAGAACGTAACGTGGGCGTATTTTTCAGTCTCGGCGATACGCAGTTGGGTTTTACCCAGGTTGGCGAGGTGCTCACCGAAGCCGTTAGACAGCGTGAAGGGTGCAAAAGCGCAACTGGCTTTTATGTCGGCTGCGTATTCGGTGGTCATGACGAAAGCGGCCAGGCGCGGCGTTTTATGGCGTTGAAAGCCGCTAAAGTCCTCCGCGGTAAACGCGCGGGTCAGTTGGCGCGCCCGGTCGGCGCGAAAGTTCATAAAAATCACCGTATCGCCATCGCCAATCGGCGCCGCATCTTTGATAGCGGTTGGCGGCACGAATTCGTCGTTTTGGTCGCGCGCGTAGGCCATTTCCAGCGCTTGTTCGGCACTGTCGGCGACAAACTCGGCACGTGCTTCGGTTAACAGGCGATACGCGACTTCGACCCGGTCCCAGCGCTGGTCGCGGTCCATCGCATAGTAACGCCCAACGACAGAGCCAATTTGGCCAGCCCCGGCGTTGGCCAGCACGGCATTCAATTTTTGCAAATATGGCAGTGCGCTGCGTGGCGGCTTGTCGCGGCCATCGAGAAACGCATGTACATAAAGTTGCTTAACGCCGCGTTGTGCGGCGAGCTGCACCATCGCGTGGATATGGTTTTCGTGGCTGTGCACGCCGCCGGGCGATAGCAAGCCCATGATATGCACCGCTTTGCCGGCGTTTACCGCTTTGTCGATCGCGGTGGTATAAGCCGTGTTGCTAAAGAAGCTACCGTCGTTGACCGCTTTTTCGATGCGGGTCATGCTTTGGTATACGATTCGCCCGGCACCGAGGCACATATGGCCGACCTCTGAATTGCCCATTTGGCCATCGGGCAATCCAACATCCTCGCCCGAGGCGGAAATCAGGCTATGCGGCGCAGACGCCCAGAGCTGATCCCAGACCGGCGTGTTGGCCGCTGCAATCGCATTGGAGTCGGCATCTTCGCGGTGACCCCAGCCGTCGAGAATAATCAGAACGCAGGGTATTTTTGCTGCTGGTGTGGCCATTAGTTTTACTTGCTCCTAGTAAAAGGCCGGCAATTTTAACTGTAGTGGGCCGGTGTTTGCCAGTTAAGACCGGGATCTGACTCCAAAAGACTGCGTTTGCAGCGACTTGGCAGCGCCAGTTCGCGACCAGCGCCGGCATGAGACTGTGTGGGTCGAGCCCACACACCGCGCAAACCCGCCTGTTTGACTTGCTTGCCGATTCGTTGACAGCGCTGATGGGGAATTGTGCTTCTGATTGGACTGTGTACCCCTATCCTTCCTCAAGGCATGTATAATCGCCGGCTGATTTATTACGATTCGGCTTCGTATGGCGCGGGTTTTAGAATTTATAGCGCAGGAATGGTTGCTCGTTTCTGCTCTTCTCGGTATGGCGAGTTTGTTAATGTGGCTCGAAGCGCGCAAGGGCGGTGCCGCACTATCAACCGCGCAGCTCACACAAATGGTCAACAACGAACAAGGCGTAATACTCGATGTGCGCGACGCGGCGGAATTCAAGGCGGGACATATTGTGGGGGCGGTCAATGTTCCGCACGCCAAAGTGCAAGGTCAGCTCAATATGCTGGAGAAGTACAAGAAAGCCCCCATCATCGTGGTTTGCAAGATCGGACAACACGCCGGCATGGTCAGCAAAATATTGAAGGCAGCCGGTTTCGAGCGCGTGTTTAAGTTGAGCGGTGGGATGGGAGAGTGGCAGGGGTCGCAACTGCCTGTCGTGAAAGCATAGTGGCAACAGCAGAAGTCATCATGTACACCACCCGCTTTTGTCCTTACTGCGTGGCTGCGCGTACGCTGTTTGACCAGCTCGAAGCGCCATTTTTGGAAATAGCGGTCGACGGTGACCAGCAATTGCGCGCAGAAATGACACGCAAGAGTGGCGCCCGGACGGTGCCACAAATATGGATTGGCGAACAGCACGTCGGCGGCTTTACAGAGCTACTCTCGCTGCAGCAGAATGGCAGCCTGACACAGCTTCTTTCATTAACCTAATACCTGGAATTTCACATGGCAGACGAACAACAGCCCAGCCAGCAATTTGGCCTGCAACGCATTTATGTCCGCGACGTGTCTTTTGAGGCGCCCGAAGGGCCGAACCCGTTTGCCCGCCAATGGCAACCGAAGATGAACCTGGATCTGAACGCTAAAAATAGCCGCATGGACGCCGACCACTTCGAAGTGGTGCTCACGTTAACGCTGACCGCCAAACATGAAGAGGCCGCCGCGTATCTCGTTGAGGTGCAGCAAGCCGGTATTTTTATCTGCAAAGGAATAGAAGATCAACAACTGCATCAGGTGCTGGGTAGCTTGTGCCCGAGCATATTGTTTCCCTACGCTCGTGAAACGATCGATTCAATGGTGGTAAAAGGCGGGTTTCCAGCAGTGATGCTGGCACCGATCAACTTTGACGTGTTTTATCAGCAAGCGCTGGAGCGTGCGCGACAACCGCAACAAGAAAAAGAGCAGCAGGATTCGCCCACGCACTAGTCCGCGCCAGTGAATTCACACTGACGCCACGCTTCGTACACCACCACCGCCACGCTATTAGACAGATTGAGGCTGCGGCTGTTCTTGACCATGGGTACGCGAATGCTTTGCGTAATCGCATCAAGCGTGCGCACTGCGTGAGGCAAACCTCGCGTCTCGGGACCGAATAGAAAGCTGTCGCCACGTCTGTACTCGATGGCGCAATAGTCGGCGTCACCCTTGGTGCTGACCGCAAACAGCCGGCCTTGATCGTTCTCTCGTGCACGCCGCAAAAAGTCGCTCAGACAATCGTACAGTTGCACGCTGGCCCACTCGCGGTAGTCCAGCCCGGCGCGGCGTAGCCTCTTATCCTCCCACGCAAAACCCAGCGGCTTGATCAAATGCAAGTCACAGCCGGCATTGGCGCACAGGCGAATGATGTTGCCCGTATTGGGTGGAATTTCCGGTTCGTAGAGTACGATGTTGAACATATATTGGCTACAAAATAAGCGAGTTGAGTGTTGTTTACATTCTATTGATTGAACTGCGTACAGTTGCGTGGCGGATTCCTCCACCTTGCAGACAGCCACAAAATTTAAGCTAAGCTAATTTAATACGCATAGAAAGAATTATTTGGCAATGCACCAAGCAATCGTGCGCATAACCAGGAGTGGGTTTGAGTTTATTCAATACAAAGCACGCCACCAGTGGACGTGTGGGTCTTAGCATTAACGATACCTGTGTCGCCTTTGCGCATGTACGTGGCGATAAGCTTATCAGCTGCGACTACGGTCTGTTGGAACGTAAACAACAAGCGGCCCAGGTGCTGGGTTCGCTGGTTAAGCAGTACAAACTGGCCGGCAACAAGTGCACCTTCGTGTTGCAAAACAGCGCCTACCAATTGTTTCTTATCGAAGCACCGGGCGTTGACGCCAACGAAATGGCGGCGGCCGTGCGCTGGCGGGTCAAAGACTTGCTCGACTTCCCGTTGCAAGAAGCTGTGGTCGATTACTTCGACTTGCCGCCGGAAGCGTATCGCGGTTCGCAAAAAATGGTGTATGTGATCGCTGCGCGCAAGGCCGTGTTAGAGCTGCTGGTGGAGCAATGCCGGGTCAGCGGTTTGGGGGTCGATTGCATCGACATTCGTGAGCTGGTGTTTGGTCATATTATCGGCCGCCTCGACGACCAGCTGCCGAACAAGGCGTTCGTCTACCTCGAGGAAGACACAGGCTTTATCAATTTGTCGCATAACGCGTCGATTTGCCTGAACCGAACGTTGGACGTCGGTGTGCGGCAGCTACAACAAAGCCATGCGGCCAGCGCTGACAGCGACGACTTTTCGTTTTCCGACATTGATGCCCTGGTGCTCGAGCTGCAACGCTCCATCGACTATTACGAAAGCCACCTGGGCTTCGGCTCCATCACGCAGTTGTGCTTACCACCGGCCAGCAATGGTGCGTCGCGGCTACCGCAACAGTTGCGCGAAAACCTGGATATGAAGGTGCGCGAGCTGCAGTTCGCCGATCTTGTTAGCGATGACAAGAACATAGACATCGACAAACAACGTTTCTGCTTCGCTGCGCTTAGTGCCGGTTTGCGGGGGCATTAAGGTCGGCGCATGAAGCAACAAGTCAATCTTATCGACCATCTTGATCTGGCTTTGCCTGATGCGGTCAATATTAAGCTGGGCGCGCGTCTGTGTTGCGTCGCCGCGGCGTTGATGCTGGTCTACTACGGCATTGTGAATCTGCAGCTCAGTCGGGTGGAGAGTGAGCTGGACGCCATGAACGGCGATCAGCAGGCGCTGGAGGCCGAGCTGCAGGGGGCCAAAACGCAACTACAGTCGCTGCAAAACGGCAAGCAGTTACTGCCGCAAATAGAATTGTTGAAGAAAGAGAAAGCGGTGAAATCGCGCATCCTTAATTCGGTAGCCGACCAGCCGATTGATAAAAGCAGCGGCTTCTCGGCTTACCTGAGGGCATTGGGCGAGCGTCCCGTGCAGGGCTTATGGTTTACCAAACTGTGGTTCGAAGACAACGGCCGCAGCATAAGCTGGTCTGGCCATACGCTGGAGCCAGGCAGCGTGCCGCGCTACCTGCAGCAGCTAAAAACCAACAGCGTGTATGTCGGCCACTTCTTCAATGTGTTGAAAATGCAACGTGCTGAAGATGATGGCAAGTTGCTGGCATTCGAAATTCGCAGCATGGAAGCGGAGGAGTAGCGCGTGAATGTGAAACTTCAAAGCTGGATGTCGCAATTTGAAAAACGCAACCGGCGGGAGCGGACATTGCTGATGAGCATCGTGGTGTGCAGTCTGTCCTTGCTGCTGTACAGCGTTTTGGTCGAGCCGGCGTTACAGAACAAGGACGAACAGCAAAAAGCAGCCGCTGAAGCGCGCGAGAATCTGTCCCGCAAACGCGATGAACTAACGACCCTGCGGCAGGCAATGCAGGCACGGCGGCAGTCGAAAGAACGCTTGTTGCTCAGCAGTCTCGAGCTTGATGTGCAAGGCCTGGATGAGCAGCTGGCGCAAGCCGCGGTCAACCTGATTCCGCCGCAGCAGGTACCGGAAATTCTGGAGCGCGTCATCGCCAGCGACAAGCGACTCAAGCTGGTTGCGCTGCAGAACCGGCCGGCGGAGCGCCTCAGCGCCAGCGGCAACGAAAACGAATTGCTGGCAGACGATCAAGACAATGTCTTGTACCGGCACCAAATCAAAATGACGCTGCAGGGCGACTACCAGGCCACGGTCGATTATCTTGAACGCATCGAGCAGCTGCCGTGGCGCATTTATTGGGATGCGTTGCGCTACGAAGTGACTGCTTACCCGCTGGCTACCGTGACCCTCGACATGTACACGTTGAGTACGCACAAAGAGTGGATCGGGGTGTAGTGTGGCTACGTATAAATACTTTATATGCTTGTTCACCGCTAATGTGCTGCTCGTGAGCGCCGCGGCTAGCTCGGTTCTCTACGACCCGACCAGGCCGCCAGGCACGCAGGCGCGGGCGACCGCGCACAGTCAGCGCAACCTGCGGCTGGAGAGCGTGTTGATAGGCAACAAGCGAAAAGTCGCCATTATCAATGGGCGGCGTTATACGGAAGGAGACCGCATTGGCGCGGGCAAGGTGGTCAATATACAACGTCGGGGCGTAAAGATTGCGTTGCCGGACAAGACCTTGTCGCTGCGGTTGCGGCATGTGGTTGTAAAGCAGAAAGCGGAAGCTGATTCATGAACTGGACACGACTAATAACAATAAGCGGGCTTGCCGCGTTGCTGAGCGCGTGTAGCACCTTGAGCCCGCAGCCGGCGCTCGATACCTCCAGCGTCGAAGCCATCAGTGACACACTGAGTGAGGCGCAAGCAAGGCCGTCCGCCGCCGAGTCGACGCCTGCGCTCGACGCCAACACACTGGCTGCTGCTAGCGAAAAAGTACCGCCTGCGGAGGCAGAGCGTTTTGACATCAATGTCCGCAACGTTGCCGCGCGCGAATTCTATATGGGGCTGGTAGCAGGCACTGGATTCAACATGGTGGTGCACCCCAAGGTGGCCGGCAAAATCAGTCTGGAGTTGCGCGCCGTTACCCTCGACGAAGTCATGCAAATACTGAGCAATATGTACGGTTACGCCTACAAAAAAAGCGGCAGCCTGTATCAGGTATTGCCGAATGGTCTGCGGACCGAGGTGTTTCAGATTGACTACCTGAACATTCGGCGCCAGGGCATTTCCGAAACACAGGTCAGTGCCGGTCGTATCAGCGACGCCAATACCGGCAACAAAAACAGCTCGGGCTCCAACGGCCGGTCGAATAACGGTGGCGGCAACAATACAGCAGGGCAGGTGGTTGGCACCAAAATCAGCACCCGGGTTGATGTCGATTTCTGGCGCGAACTCGAAGATACCCTGCACTTAATCGTCGGTCAGGATACAGAACACAGCGTGTTAGTGACGCCACAGGCGGGCATTATCGTGGTGAAAGCCTTGCCCGATAAAATTGACGTGGTGCGAGACTATTTAATGCGCGCCGAAATTATTATGCGCCGCCAGGTGATCATCGAGGCGAAGATTCTGGAAGTTGAATTGAACGAAGGCTTCCAGTCAGGCATCAACTGGAGTGCACTCGGCGAAGTCAGCGCCGGTAAAACGATTAATTACAACCTCGGCAATTTATTGGAGCCGGAACGGCTCAGGAACGAAGACAATATCGGCGGCGTTTTCGGCGCCGCACTTAACCTGAAAGACTTTACCGGCCTGGTCGAGCTGTTGGAAACCCAGGGCAATGTGCAGGTGCTTTCCAGCCCGCGTATCTCAACGGTCAACAATCAGAAAGCGGTTATCAAGGTAGGTACCGATGAATTCTTCGTTACCGAAGTCACTAACGATACGACCACCAGTGGCGGCGGCGCGTCTGACAGCCAGTCGATAGAGCTGACACCGTTCTTCTCCGGTATTGCCCTCGACGTGACGCCGCAAATCAGCCACCGTAACGAAGTGATCCTGCACATCCACCCGACGGTCAGCGAAGTGGTGGACCAAAATAAGGTCATCAATGTTGGTGATGCCACCTTTAACCTGCCGCTGGCCCTCAGCTCGATACGCGAATCCGACAGTATCGTCATTGCCGAGAATGGTCAGGTGGTTGTGATTGGTGGCTTGATGCAAAACAGCAGCAAGGATACCAACGCCGCCGCTCCGGGGCTTGGCCGGCTGCCATTGTTGGGCCACCTGTTTAGCCAGAAGCGCCAGTCCAGCAAGAAAAGCGAGTTGGTGATTTTGCTGAAACCCATCGTAGTAGATCATGGGTCGATGGCGGCGGCGATCGGCAGCAGCGCGGCGCGTGTCGATCGCCTGCGCGAGCAATTACGTCCCGCTGCGGGCAAACGGCAAGCCCAGCCAATAAGGGAATAAGGGAGCAGCGTAATGGATGGCGGCATTGATCAGCGTAAAGTTAAAAAACTCAGAATAGGTGATCTGTTAGTTCAGCAGCAACTGATCACCGAACAGCAGTTGCAAGACGCGCTGCGGCAGCAAAAAGTTACCGGCCAGAAAATTGGCCGCACGCTTATTGATCGTGGCCTGATTGAGGAAGATCAGTTACTGCGCTTGCTCTCGCGGCAACTCAAAATCCCATTCCTCGAGCTTGGCGACTACTCGTTTAACACCGGCGTTACGCAGCGCTTGCCGGAAACTCACGCGCGCCGCTTCCGCGCCATTGTACTTGAGGATTGTGGTCGGCACTTGCTCGTCGGCATGTCCGATCCGTTGAATATTTTCGCCTACGATGAACTGCACCGTATTCTGAAAAAACCGATCAAGCAGGCGGTAGTCAGAGAAACCGAATTACTGGCGACGCTGGACATCGTTTACCGGCGTACCGATGAGATTTCCAGTTTTGCCAGCGAATTGAGCGACGAGCTGGGTGAGGACTATGTCGACATCAACGACATGGAATCCAACACGGCCGAAGAAGCGCCGGTCGTCAAAATGTTGCAGTCCATTTTTGAAGACGCGGTGCAGGTGAAGGCGTCTGACATTCATATAGAACCCGATGAAAAAGTGCTGCGTATTCGGCAGCGGGTGGATGGCGTGTTGCAGGAACATGTGATGAATGAAAAACGTATCGCCAGTGCGTTGGTGTTGCGTTTGAAATTAATGTGCGGGCTGGATATCTCCGAAAAGCGCCTGCCGCAAGACGGGCGCTTTAATATCAAGGTGAAAAACCGCAACATCGATGTGCGTTTGTCGAGCATGCCGACCCAGCACGGCGAAGCGGTGGTGATGCGCCTGCTGGACCAAACCGCGGGCGTATTGGGGTTGGAGCAGTCGGGGATGCCGCCTGCGATGCTGCAGCGTTTGCGCAGCCAAATTCAACGCCCGCACGGGCTGGTGCTGGTAACCGGCCCAACCGGTAGCGGCAAAACCACCACGTTGTACGGTGCATTGCGAGAGCTGGATTCACCGGCCAAAAAAATTATTACTGTGGAAGATCCGGTCGAATACCGCCTGGCGCGTATCAATCAGGTGCAGGTGCACGAACGTATCGGCCTGAATTTCGCCAAAGTGCTGCGTGCCTGCCTGCGGCAGGATCCTGACATTTTATTGATCGGCGAAATCCGTGATCAGGAAACCGCGGAGATCGCGTTGCGTGCTTCACTAACCGGACACCTCGTATTGTCGACTCTGCATACCAACGACGCCATCAGCAGCGCGCTGCGTTTGATCGACGTGGGGGTGGAGGGTTATCTGGTCGCCGGTGCATTGCAGGCCGTGGTCGCACAACGCCTGATACGTAAAAACTGCGATAAATGCGTGATCGATTACCAGCCTAGCGCCCAGGACCTGGCGTGGTTGCACGCCGTCGTTGGCACTGAAGCCGAACGCTTGCGATTGAAAACGGGCGCCGGCTGCCACTATTGCAATAACACGGGTTACCAGGGCCGTGTTGGCATATTCGAGCTGTTGGAAGTGTCCAGGGAAATGGCCGACGCCCTTCGTGTTAGCGACACACAAGCCTTTGGTGCACTGGCAAAACAACAGCCCGGCTTTACCACGCTGACCGACGCGGCGATCGACTACGTGCGTCAAGGTATTACCAGCCTGGACGAAGTGTATCGAATCACCGAGATTTTGGCCGAATAGCCGCGCTCGCATGCCACTCTTTAAATACACCGGCCGCAATACCTATGGTGAGCGGGTCGACGGAGAGGTCGATGCCAGTTCCCTGGACGCGGCTGCGAATCAACTCATCGGCATCGGCGTGGCGCCGATCGATATTTTGCAGCTTGAAGAAAGCGTTGGCGAATTCTGGCTTGCACTGCAAGAGCGCTTGTTCAAGCCCGGCGTCAAGCTTGATGAGCTGATGATTCTATGCCGCCAGCTGTATAGTCTGCTAAAAGCGGGCGTGCCGCTGAATCGCGTGATGCAGGGTTTGGCCACTACCTGCAAAAATCCTACCCTCACTGAAGCTCTGCATGATGTAGAGCAATGCATGAATGCCGGCATTGATATGGCCACTGCATTGGGCAGGCACCCGAAGATTTTTTCCAGGCTATTCGTTAATCTCGTGCATGTTGGTGAAAATACCGGTCGTCTCGACCAGGCCTTTCTGCAACTGGCGCAATACCTGCAATTGGAGCTGGATACACGTAAACGTATATCCAGCGCCACGCGCTACCCGATGTTTGTGATGATTGCCATCGGCATCGCCCTGGTGGTGGTGAACATTTTCGTTATTCCGGTGTTCGCCAGTATGTTTGAAAAATTTAACGCCGATTTGCCGTGGGCGACCGAAGTACTGTTGGGCGTCTCCCACTTTTTTGTCAGCTTCTGGCCACTGCTGCTGATCGCAGCGCTAACTGTTGCCACCAGCATCAAGCGTTATATCAATACTCCGGTAGGCAGTTTGTGGTGGGGGTGTCACAAGTTACGCATTCCCGTGATTGGTAGCATCGTCAAGCGCACCATGTTGGGTCGCTTCACGCGTACCTTTGGCATGATGTTGCAAAGCGGCGTGCCGCTAACCACGGCCATGGAGCTGTGTGCGCAAACCGCCGACAACGCCTATTTCGAGAGCAAAATAAGGGCGATGCGTGATGGCATCGAACGCGGCGATACCCTCGCACGCACGGCCACGCAAAGTGATTTGTTTACCCCGCTGATTTTGCAAATGATGGGGGTTGGCGAAGAAACCGGGCAGATGGATGAGTTATTACTTGAAGTCGCGGCCCATTACGAGAACGAAGTCGACTACGATTTGCAATCGCTAAGCAGCAAGATCGAACCTATTTTGATCAGTTTTATTGCCGCCATTGTTGCTGTGTTAGCGTTGGGAATCTTCTTGCCGATGTGGGATATGTTCTCCGTTACCCAAGGCGGTTAGCCAGCCAAAAACTGCCAAACAGTTGACGTTTGCGCGCAAAAAAAAGCGCGGCTCATTGCTTGCTTTTCTACTGGCTCAACTATACTCATTAGGGATACATTACATAACGTGGTAGAAGCTAAGCGGCTTTTGATGACGAGGAGTGAACGACCGATGAAACGACAACAAGGTTTTACCCTGATTGAGCTAGTAGCAGTGATTATCCTCCTGGGTATTCTTGCCGTCACCGCGTTACCGCGTTTTATAGATTTGCAGTCGGACGCTAAAGCGGGCGTGTTGAAAGGCGTTAAGGCATCATTACAAGGCGCTGCGACCCAGATCTACGCAAAATCGCTTATTCAAGGTATAGACTCATCTGCCGCCTCGACTGTAGACGTTAACGGCGATACGGTGGAAGTCGCGTATGGCTATCCGCAGGCGTATACCGCTACTGTAGCCAATCGGACTATCGAGGACCTGGTGACGATTGATAGCACCGATAGCCCATTGGCATTTGAAGTCCTGACTGCGGAAAGCGCCGTGATCAAAGTTGGCTATGGTGACCTTAGTACCGGAAACTGTTACGTCACTTACACGGAGCCCAGCGCTGCCGGTGACGATCCAACGATAGTCGTTACTGATTCTGGTTGTTGAGCACGCGTTACCCTCCTTGTTGCTGGCCGTAACAGGCCAGCATAATTCCCAGTGTGCGGCGTCATGCAATCACATGCTGTTGCCAGAACAGCCCCCCGCAAGCAGACTGGCTTTACGCTGGTCGAACTGATCGCAACGATAATTCTGATCGGCATTCTCGCCGTCGCGGTAGCTCCGCGTTTTAGCGGTGCGGGAACTTATTCCGAATACGCGTTACGGGATCAACTGTTGTCCTCTTTGCGCTTTGCCCAACAACGCGCCATGTATGACCATCAGGAACAATCCTGCTATCGGCTGTTCATTGACGCGAACCAGTTTGGCCCACAGCGTAGTTTGGATGGTGGTGCCACATTCGAATACTTCGGACCTAACAGTTTGAACAATGGCGCCGACAGCCAACATAAAATCACGGCTCCCGTGACGATGACGGCAGCCACCCTTTACTTCGACGGCCTGGGTAGTGCCATTCCTGCAGGCGCAACGCCCTGCGCGGGAGCGCCAGGCAAGACACAGATTTCGATCAGTAACGAAGTGACTCTGGATTCGTGCATCCTCAGCACCGGCTTCGTTGAAAAATTTTCGTGTCCCTAGTGCCCTGTATGTACAGTCTATTCATTACAGGACACTAGCATGTCAGACTTAAAGCAACGCAACCATGGCTTTACGCTGATAGAAATAGTTGTCGGCATCGTCATCAGCGCCATTTCGCTGACCATGCTGTACTCCCTTATTTACCCGCAAATAATACATAGTGTCGAGCCGATGCTGCAGATAAGGGCCGCTGAACTGGGGCAGGCGATTGTGGAAGAGATACTCGCAAAACCCTACGATGAGCGGAGCCCGACCGGCGGCGTGCCGCCGTGCGACCCGTGCACCGCCGCCGCCGATTTTGGCGCCGATGGTGGTGAGGGTACGCGCGCGGAGTTTGATGACGTTGACGACTTTAATGCTTACTGCGGCACGCCGCAAGCCATTGACCATGTCCTCGGCGCGGCCCCCAGTGGCTTCGATAACTTTCGCATGCAAAGTTGCGTGGTGTACGACGGCGATTACGACGGCGTGGCAGACAACAACCAAAGCGCCAAGCGCATCACCGTGTCCGTATATGCGCCGACCCGCGGTGGTGGATTTTCCCCTCCGATTCGGTTTAGTGCGTACCGGGGTAATTTCTAGATGCGACTATCTCGTATGCAAAGAGCTGGCCGGCAAGGCGGGTTCACACTGGTTGAGTTGGTGATGGTCGTCGTTCTGCTTGGCGTGGTCGGCGTCGGTGTGAGCCGTTTGATTAGCACCAGCGTACAGGCTTACGTCGACGTCGCGCGCCGCGACGACCTGACACAACAGGGGCGTTACGCCGTTGAGCGCATGACTCGCGAATTACGCAACGCCTTGCCCGGCAGCGTGCGTATCGCTAACAGTGGTGGCGCGAACCCCACCCAATGCCTGGAATTTGTTCCCATCGTCGCCGCCTCCAGCTATCTTGATTTGCCGGTAACCTCGGCGGCCAGCAACTTTGACGCAGTAAGCTTTGCTTTTAGTCCGCAGGTGGGTACGCTTTATTACGCGGCGGTTTTTACCACGGCTGAAAGTGATGTTTATGGCGCGGCAGCTACCAGTGCGCGGCGCGCAATAAGCGCTGTGTCTTCCGCGGTTGCTGGTAAACGCACGATCAGTTTCTCCACTCCCAGTCAGTTTCCACGATCCTCGCCGCAGCGCCGCTTCTATATTGTGGCCAGCCCGGTGAGTTTTTGCGTGCAGGACAATTTGTTGACTCGGCACGCCGACTACGCCTACGGCGTTACCCAGTCGCTAACGCCACCTAACGGAACAACGCTTGCGCGTTATATCCGCACACAGGAAAACGGCAGCGCTTACAGCATTTTTAATTACACCCCCGGCGCGTTGCAACGCAGCGGTACCGTGCAGGTCGATATGCGCTTTCTGAGCCAGGCCGGCGAACAGGAATGGGTTAAATTCAGTCAGGCCGTGTTTTTACGCAATGCCTCCTGATTCAACTTTACCCATGCACGCGCGGCGCTCCACCCAATATGGATCAGCCTTGCTGATGGCGATCTTCGTACTGGTGGTCGTTGGCCTGCTCGGTGCGAGCATGGTCAGCCTGCTGAAAAATGCTGAGGAAAGCGTCGCCCGCGAAGTGATTTCGACTCGTGCTCTGCTCGCCGCCGAATCCGGCGCGCAGCGGAAAATACAGCAGCTCTTTCCGTCGAGTGGCGCAGCCAGCTGCGCGGCGATCGATGACTTGCCATTGAGCGGCCCAGGTTTCGGTAATTGTTTTGTCGATGTGACGTGCACAGCGGTAAGCCCCGAAGGTACCGATGTTTATTACACGGTGACCAGCACCGGCCGTTGCGAAACTGCAACCGATACAGCGGTGCGCATTGTTGAAGTGCAGGCGCGCACTTTGTAGAATTTCTTTTTAACTCGCCGCGGCAATCCGTGGAAACCCCTCGCCATCTGTGCCGAGCCTCACTATTATAATCGGCTTTCCATCTTCAGTTCCTTGATTTTACGCGTCAGCGTATTACGCCCCCATCCTAACAGTTGTGCTGCATCGCGGCGGCGGCCGCGTGTGTGTTTTAGCGCGGCCTCGATCATGGTTTTTTCAAATACGGGGATGGCGTGGCCGAGAATATTAGTTTTGCCAAAGCGCAGCTCAGCTTCGGCCCAGCGTTGCAGCGGCTGCTCCCACTGCGCGCCATCGCCATCCTGCTTGACTTGTTGTGTTAGCTCCGGAGGAAGGTCGCTTATGTGTATCTCTCTGCCGACCGCCATTACGGTAATCCAACGACACGTGTTTTCCAGCTGACGAACATTACCCTCCCAGCTTAGGTTGCATAAATACGCTTCGGTATCGGGCAATAACACCTTGCTTTCCACGCCCAGTTCTTCAGCGGCGCGCTTGAAGAAGTGCTTCATCAAGCGCGGGATATCTTCGCGGCGCTGGTTAAGTTTCGGCAAGTGAATGCGAATCACATTGAGGCGGTGAAACAAATCTTCGCGAAAGCGGCGCTCGTGCACCAATGCTTCCAAATCCTGATGCGTCGCCGCAATGATGCGCACGTCGACTCTTACCGGCGTGTGACCACCCACCCGGTAGAACTCACCGTCGGCCAATACGCGGAGTAAGCGCATTTGTGTGTCGGCCGGCATGTCGCCGATTTCGTCGAGGAACAGAGTCCCGCCGTGGGCTTGTTCGAAACGGCCGGTGCGCTGATTGATGGCGCCGGTAAAGGCCCCTTTGTCGTGTCCAAACAGTTCCGATTCCATCAGATCTTTGGGGATGGCCGCCATGTTCAGTGCAATAAACGGTTGTCCTGCGCGCGGGCTATGATGGTGCAGTGCTTTTGCAACCAGTTCCTTGCCGGTTCCGGATTCGCCATGAATCAAAACGGTCATATGCGATTTCGACAAGCGTCCTATGGCGCGAAACACTTCCTGCATCGCCGGTGCGGCACCGATGATTTCGGTTTCTTCTTCGCTGTCCTGGCTGTTGCCGTGCGTACGTTGCTCGTTGGCGTAGGCGATGGCGCGCTGGGTCATCGCTACCGCATCGTCAACGTCGAACGGTTTGGGCAGGTAGTCAAATGCGCCACCCTGGTATGACGCTACGGCACTGTCCAAGTCGGAATGAGCGGTGGTAATGATGACTGGCAGCTGCGGGTATCGCTGGTTTATCTCGGCCAGCAATTCCAGGCCGTCAATGCCGGGCATGCGAATATCGCTGATGATGGCGGCGGGTTGGAAAAGCTCGAGATTTTTGCTGATTTCGTCGCCGTCGGCGAAACTGGTGGTCGTGATGTCAGCCTGATTCAAGGCCTTTTCCAGGACCCAGCGAATCGAGCGATCGTCGTCTATGATCCAAACTTGGTTACTGCGGGTCATGAGTACTCCAACGGCAGAAATAGTGAGAAAACTGTGTTGCCGGGCTGACTGGCACATTCAATCAGTCCCTCGTGTTGATGCACAATCGAGTGTGCGATGGAGAGCCCCAACCCGGTGCCGTCGGCGCGGCCACTGACCATGGGGAAAAAGATAGAGTCTAATAGTTCGGCTGCTATACCGGGACCGTTGTCGGCAATGTCGACACGTGCTATCAGGCGGTGCTGCCGTTTGCCAATAGTAAACTGCCGCAGCACGCGCGTGGTCAGCGTGATGGTCGCCGGTTGCTGCGCGTTGATTGTTTGCAACGCTTGCATGGCGTTGCGCATGATATTCAAACTGGCTTGAATAAGTTGTTCGGCATCGCCGATGAGTTCGGGAATGCTGGGGTCGTAATCGCGCTCTATCGCTATTTTCCGCGGGCTTTCGGCTTCTACCAGCGCGCTGACTCGTTCCAACACTTCATGAATATTGACAGCTTTTCGCTCGCAGACCTTGTGCGGCCCCAGTAAGCGATCGACCAGGCTGCGCAAGCGGTCGGCTTCGTCGATAATCACGTTAATGTAGTCTTTAAGTTCCGGGTTTGGTAACTGTCGTTCCAGCAGCTGGGCCGCGCCGCGTAGTCCACCCAGCGGGTTTTTGATCTCATGCGCCAGGCCACGAATTAACGCGCGGGTAGTGTGGTGCGATGAAATACTGGTCTCCTCGCGGCTGATGCGCAGCAAATTGCCAACTGGCTGCAGTTCAATGATCAGCATTGGTTGGCCCGCCAGTGGAAACGGCGTGGCCGCGTAATCGACCGTAATTTGATGGCCGGTGGTCAGTGTAAGATTGGTTTTACGCCGGGTGTAGGTATTGCCATCCAGTAATGCTTCGCGCAAGTCTTTTGCGCTGTCAGTTTCTGCGGTGAACAAATGGCTGATCGGCTCGCCGAGTACGCGCGGGCCGCTGACCTGCAACAGCATTTCGGCGGCGGAGTTGACATAGCGTATGGCCAGCGCGCTATCGAGGAGAATGACGGCGGTTGCCAGATTATCCAGCAGCCGCTCGTGCAAGGAGTCAAGGTTCATGTTGCGTTGCTGAATAACTGATCTCTGGCTGGCCGAATCTGTGCTGCTTCGAGGCTCTATACCTTACCGTAAGCAAGAAGCAAACCAGCTTTATGTTGCTGGCAAGCTGTGGCCGCGCCTGGTAATAATCAAAAAATCAATAACATAACGCCAAACGACAATGCCAGCATGGGCGTTTACAAGGTTGTGCCCAGGCAAAAAGCGCAGGCAAGGGCATTATGCACTAAAGCAGTGCGCAATACAGAGCAGGGATAGGTTTAGCGGCCGCTGAGCCCGGGTTGCAATACCGAAGGTCGGAACACGTGCACTGTAATGGGTTTTGAGCGTTTCAGCGCCTTACCGGCGGCATCCACGACGCTCACCGTGAGTGTGTGCGTGCCGCGATCGATATTCCTGAGCGCAAAGCTGCCGCTGCTATTCGCTTTGCCGTAGGCCTCGCCATCGAGGTAGAGTTGCAGTGCATGATCTTCCGCGAGTTTGGGTTTGCTGCTTGCCCGCACCGTGAAGTTGCCGGGCCCGTGCTCAATTCCGCTGTCGTCGGCGGGGTCGATAATGCGCACGAAGCGGTATTTAACCGCGCCTTTGGCGTTTGCCAATGTGGGTTCGGCGTCGCTTTGATCGACCTTTTGTACCTCGACCGCCGGGATAGAGTTAGTGCTGCGTATGTCCACCGGTTTGGCGTTTTTTTCGGGGCGGTCGGTATATGTAATGTTGCCGTAACTATCGGTCGATTTATAGATTTCCGCTTGCGCCATGGCGCAGACGATCAAGGTGCTGATGATAAGACCGGCGTTGAATAACTGCATCGTATAATCCTCGTTTCCAGATGCGTGCTAACTCAAGCTTATACGCGCAGCGGCGTGTTTGGCAATGCCTGAGCTTATTCGAAAGAGCAACAAGTTAGTGTTCACTTTCCATTATAGCTCTAAATACTAATATTCGGGCACAAAAAAAGCCCGCTTGCGCGGGCTGTTGAAGGTGTTGTCAGCGCGGCCTATAAGCTGTAGTACATCGAGAATTCGACCGGATGCGTGGTGGTGTTGAGCAATTCGACTTCTTCTTGTTTGAGTGCGATGAAGCCATCGATCGAATCGTCGGTAAACACATTGCCGGCGGTCAGGAAGGCGCGGTCGGCGTCCAGTGCTGCCAACGCTTGCTCCAGGCTGGATGCCACCGTGGGGAACTCCGCAGCCTCTTCGGCCGGCAGGTCGTACAAGTCCTTGTCGGCCGGGTCGCCGGGGTGAATCTTGTTTTGAATGCCATCGAGACCGGCCATCAGCATGGCAGAGAACGCCAGGTATGGGTTGCCGCTTGGGTCAGGGAAGCGCACCTCAATGCGACGCCCTTTCGGGTTGCTTTCGTAGGGAATACGAATCGACGCCGAGCGGTTGCGCGCCGAGTAGGCCAGCATTACCGGCGCTTCGAAACCGGGCACCAGACGTTTGTACGAGTTGGTTGAAGCGTTGGCGAAGGCGTTAATTGCGCGTGCGTGCTTGATAATACCGCCTATGTAGTACAGCGCTGTTTCTGACAAACCGGCATAGCCGTCACCGCAGAAAATATTTTCCCCGCCTTTGCTAATCGACATGTGGCAATGCATGCCGCTACCGTTGTCGCCAACCAGCGGTTTGGGCATAAAGGTTGCCGTCTTGCCATAGGCGTGGGCTACGTTGAGCACGCAATATTTGAGTATTTGTACTTCGTCGGCCTTGCGCACCAGGGTGCCGAAGCGGGTACCGATCTCGTTTTGGCAGGCGGTGCCTACCTCGTGGTGATGCACCTCAATCGTCAGGCCCATTTGCTCCATCGCGGCGCACATGGCCGCGCGTAGATCGTGGGCCGAATCCACCGGCGGCACCGGAAAATAGCCGCCTTTTACCCCGGGGCGGTGGCCAATATTGCCATCGGGCATGCTCAGCCCCGATGCCCATGAGGCCTCTTCCGAGTCAATGCTGTAGCTGGCGCCGGATATGTCAGCCGACCATTTTACGTCGTCGAACACGAAAAATTCGGGTTCGGGGCCAAAAAATGCAGTGTCACCGATGCCGGTCGATTTTAGATATTCTTCGGTGCGTATTGCTACGGTGCGCGGATCCCGCTCGTAACCTTGCATGGTCAGTGGCTCTAGTACGTTGCAGCGCACATTCACGGTATTTTCGTCGGTGAACGGGTCGAGTACTGCCGAAGCGTCGTCTGGCATTAAGACCATGTCGGAATTATTGATGCTTTTCCAGCCGGCGATAGAGGAGCCGTCGAACATTTTGCCACCTTCGAAGAAGTTTTCATGCACTTCGCCGGTCGGTATGGAAACGTGTTGCTCTTTACCTTTCGTGTCGGTGAAACGTAAGTCCACCCATTTTACGTCGTTGTCTTTTATCAATTTAAGGGTGTGGTCTGACATGTTGTTCTCCATCGGTGGGTATCAATAGCCAAAAATTCGGAGTGCGGATTATAAAGGCATTCGCTGGCAAGTGCTGCTAAATCGTCAATCGTCGCCGCGTGATGTCGCGCTGGTTGCCGTCTTATCGTTTCGTATTGCGCGTGCGGGCCGCCTCTGGTGCCCCGTAATAAATAACATAACTGCGCACACTGTGACAGGGCGCCAGGCACCAAGCATTGCTTATCACTGTCCCGCAAAATATATGCCACCGCTGAGTAATGTTTAAACCATTGATATTATTGGTCGCCGGTTGACGATGCCGCAACTTGGTGCCAGGGTGGCGCCCTAACATAGGGCGCAGAGCGCCGTCATGGTGCAATATTTGCGTCAAGGATCGGGAAATCGATGTCAGTGAATCCCTGCAATCCAGCAACGTACCAGCCACCGTGTTCGAGTATAATGCCGCGCCTTTAATTGCCGCTGCGGCATTCGTAACACTCCCGAGGATTATTTTGACCGACAAACTTCGCAATATCGCCATTATTGCTCACGTTGATCATGGCAAGACCACGCTGGTAGACAAACTGCTGGCACAATCCGGCACGCTGGATCGTAAGTCGATCAATGCCGAGCGCATTATGGACTCCAATGAGCAGGAGAAAGAACGCGGCATTACCATTCTGGCCAAGAACACCGCGTTGAAGTGGGGCGATTACCATATCAATATTGTCGACACGCCCGGCCACGCCGATTTTGGTGGTGAAGTTGAGCGTGTGCTGTCGATGGTCGACAGTGTGCTGCTACTGGTCGACGCGGTCGAAGGTCCCATGCCGCAAACGCGCTTTGTGACCCAAAAAGCGTTCGAGTGCGGTCTGCATCCCATCGTCGTGATTAATAAAATTGATCGTGACGGTGCGCGTCCGCATTGGGCGCTCGACCAGGTCTTTGATTTATTCGACCGCCTCGGCGCCACCGACGAGCAGTTGGATTTTCCGGTCGTGTACGCATCGGCCATCGAAGGTATCGCCGGGTTGGAAGTCGATGCCATGCACGACAATATGGATCCCTTGCTGGATCTGATCATTGAAAAAGTACGGCCGCCGCAGGTCGACGACGAAGGCCCGCTACAAATGCAAATCAGCGCGCTTGACTATAGCAGCTATGTAGGTGTTATTGGCCTGGGCCGCATCACTCGCGGCACACTGCGGCGCAACATGCCGGTGGTGCTGGTTTCCGCCGACGGCAAACAACGCAAGGAGCGCGTGTTGGCGGTCATGGGCCATCACGGTCTCAAGCGGGTTGAAACCGAAAGCGCCAGTGCCGGCGACATCGTCTGCATCACTGGCATCGATAAGTTGCGCATTTCCGACACGGTGTGCGCGCCTGAAAAGCCGGAAGCGCTACCGCCGTTAATGGTAGACGAGCCTACCGTGAGCATGACGTTTCAGGTCAACGACTCGCCGTTTGCCGCGCGGGAAGGCAAGTTTGTGACCAGCCGTAATATCCGCGAGCGGCTGGACACAGAGCTGATTCACAACGTTGCCCTGCGTGTGGAGCCCGGTGATACGGCGGATAAATTTATCGTCTCCGGTCGCGGCGAGCTGCATCTCAGCGTATTAATCGAAACCATGCGGCGTGAAGGCTTTGAATTAGGGGTATCGCGCCCGGAAGTGATTCAAAAAGAGATTGATGGGCAGTTGCAAGAACCTTTCGAACAGTTGGTGGTTGACTGCGAGGCGCGGCATCAGGGCGCGATCATGGACGAGCTGGGACAGCGCCGTGCCGATCTCAAAAATATGGAGCCAGACGGCCGTGGCCGGGTGAAACTGGAGTTTATTATTCCCGCGCGCGGTTTGATCGGTTTTCGTTCGCAGTTTTTGACCATGACATCGGGCAGCGGCATTTTGACCCACGTGTTCGACCATTACGGCGCGTTGAAGGAAGGCCCGGTCGCACAGCGCCCTAACGGCGTGCTGGTATCCATGGTTGGGGGCAAGGTGCTGGGTTACGCTTTGTTTACCTTGCAAGAGCGCGGCCGCCTGTTTGTCGACCCCAACATTGAAGTGTACGAAGGCATGATTGTCGGCCTGCATAGCCGCGAAAACGATCTAGTGGTCAATCCCACCAAGGCGAAACAGCTCACCAATATTCGCGCCGCCGGCACCGATGAAAATATCAACCTCACACCGCCCATTCGCCACAGCCTCGAACAAGCGCTGGAGTTTGTTGAAGGCGACGAACTTGTCGAGGTGACGCCTAAAAGCATACGGCTGCGCAAAAAACTGCTGAAAGAACACGAGCGCAAGAAGGCCAACCGTGCAAAGGTTGCGAAACAAACGGCGGGCACAGAATGACTCGCGCTAAAGAAGTAACAAAAATTGACGGTGACGTGGGCGCTACCTATATTTAAATAAGCACAGCGATTAAATCTGACTAACAGTTCGCTTGCGGTTCAACAGGCGTTACAAAGGTGCCTGGCTACGGCGAAGCCAAAAGGAAGTACGTTATGATACAGAAGAAGGTCTGCATGCTTGGTGGTTTTGCGGTCGGCAAAACCACCCTTGTGCGGCGCTTCGTGGGTAATATTTTTTCGCAATCGTCACGCACAACGCTGGGTGTCAAAGTCGATAACAAAGTCATATCGATCAACGATACAAATATTTCACTGACACTATGGGATATCCATGAGGAAGACAGCTACGAACGCGTGTCGGCCGCTTATTTTCGTGGCATCGCGGGTTATCTTCTGCTGGTTGATCCAACCCGGCCCGCTACGCTGGAGAATGCCATGACAATGCAGAAAGATGTCGAGCGGGTGGCGGGTGGTGTGCCATTCGTGCTGGTCAAAAACAAAGTCGATAGTAAGGCTGCCTGGCGCATCGCCAGTGACGACCTGGCTGAGCTGGAGCGTGCCGCTATTGCCGTTGCGGAGGTCAGCGCGATGACTGGCGAGGGTGTTGACCAGGTTTTCGAGTCGCTGGCATTGGAGTTTTTGCCAAGCTCGAAAAGGCTTGCTCTTTGAGCGCCTTGCCGTGGCGCATACTTGCGCAACTTGAAATAGCCACTCTGGAACGGCTGCCCAATTCCGAGTTCAGCATGGTCGGCGAAGCGCCGGCCTGGCTGCAAGCGGTTGACTCAAGCTTCGCGCAAGAAGGTTGGCGCCGTGTCGACCTGCACCCGGTTCTGAGTCACTTCATGGCAGAGGCCAATGATTTTTGGGCCAACGGCGCCGCGCGTCGACGCCGTTCTATCGCGTGGAAGGAACATGTCGCCAACGGCGAACTCTACCTGCAAGCTACCACAATGCTGGTAGGCGCACGTCAACTGTTGCTGCTTGAGCGAGTTAGCAGGGCGCGCGCCGAGGTGGCGGTCGAGCTCGAGCTGGCAGGCGATCAGCACGCTGCGTTTGCCGCCGGGGAGAGATTTGCGATTCAAAAGAGTCCGGCCTTGCAGCAACTGGTGCTAAGCGACCCCTTGACGGCATTGTACAACCGCGAGGGTTTCGAAAAGCTGGCTCACGAGCAACTGGCGCAAGCGCAGAGTGACCAGCAATCGCTATTGCTATTGATCATCGACATGGACAACTTCAAGACCATCAACGTTACCCTCGGCCACCATGTAGGCGATGCAGCTTTGCAGCGCATGGCCAGTGTCTTGCGCGCGGTGTTTCGCCAAACCGACATCGTCGGCAGGCTCGGTGGCGATGAGTTTGCCGTGCTGGCGCAGTGCGATCAGCAAAGCCACTATGAAGTGTTGCTGGAACGCTTGCGCGAAGCGCTAACTGATTACAATTCGCAAGACGATATTGCGTTTCCGCTGGCTGCGAGTATTGGTGAGGCGTGGTTCCACGCGGATCAGCCCGGCACGCTAGTGGCCTTGCTGACTGAAGCCGGTGCTCGCACGCACGTGGAGAAACGCAAGAATAAAAAAGGCAGGCGCCGCGCCAGCGACACGACCGTGTAAGGGTTGAAGTCTGTTAGCTTATTTTTGTTTTTTTAGCTATTCAGTAACAGCCTATTCTTGCCGATGCGCTCGCTGGCGCCCTTAACGCTGCTGAGCCGCCTCGAGCCGCTCAAGTTCTTCACTGAGGCTTAACCAGCGTTCCTCGAGTTCGACCACCTCTTGCCGCTTTTGCCCTTGCTCCAACAACAAGCGTTGTAAATCATCCTTATTGTTCTCTTCGTATATCTTCCCTTGCGCTAATTGTTGTTCCAGCGCGGAGAGATGCTCGTTGCAGCGCTGCATCGCCTGTTCCACAGCCCTGATATTTTTTCGTAGTGGATCTAATAGTTGGCGCCGCTCGGCCGCGGCCTGGCGTTGGAATTTTTTATTGACTGGTTTGTTGTCGTCTGCATTGCGGTCACTCTTGCTATTCGCAGCCACTTTTTTTAGCAGCCAGGCTTTGTAGTCATCCAAATCGCCATCGTAGGGGCTAACGTGACCGGCATCGACGAGCAGGAATTGGTCAACAGTATTCCTCAGCAAATGCCGGTCATGCGACACCAGCAACATCGCGCCCTCGAACTCCTGTAACGCCAGGCTTAGGGCGTGGCGCATTTCAAGGTCCAGATGATTGGTCGGTTCGTCCAGCAGCAGCAAGTTGGGTTTTTGCCACACGATGACGGCAAGTGCGAGGCGCGCTTTTTCGCCGCCAGAGAAATTCTCTATGCATTCCAGCGCCTTCGCACCCCTAAAATTAAAACCACCGAGAAAATTCCGTATGCGCTGCTCGCTGGCCGCCGGTTGCAAGCGCTGCAAGTGCAAGGCAGGGCTGGCGTTCAGGTCCAGCGCTTCGAGCTGATGTTGGCTAAAGTATCCGCTACGCAGGTGTTCGCCTTCCATGCGGTCGCCCGCCAGCAACGGTAACTCAAGCGCAAGTGACTTGATGAAAGTGGATTTACCCGCGCCATTCTGCCCCAGCAAGCCAATACGCGTACCCGGGTGAATAGTAATGCTCACGTCTTCTAACACGGGTGCCTGCGGGTAGCCCAATGCTGCATGCGCAAGGTTTAGCAGCGGATCCGACATGCGCCCGGGCGGCAAGAACTCAAAGTCAAACGGCGAGTCGATATGCGCGGGCGCCAGCAGCTGCATCCGCTCCAGCTCTTTTAAACGGCTCTGTGCCTGCTTGGCCTTGGTCGCTTTGGCGCGAAAGCGGCTAACGAATTGATTAATGTGCGCGATGCGGCGCTGTTGCGTGTCGAAGTCGGCCTGTTGTTGCGCAAGGCGCTCTGCTCGTTGCCGTTCAAAGGCCGAGTAGTTGCCACGGTAATGGTTAAGGCCATTGTGTTCGATATGTATGATGCGATCACACACCGTGTCGATAAAGTCGCGATCATGCGAGATCAGCAGCAGCGTGCCGCTGTAGCGCCGCAACCAATGCTCCAGCCACACGCTGGCATCCATGTCCAGGTGGTTGGTTGGCTCGTCTAGCAATAACAGATCGGAAGGGCACATCAACGCCTGCGCCAGGTTCAGCCGAATGCGCCAGCCGCCGGAAAAACTAGCGACCGGTTTGTTGGGATCGGCCAGCGTAAAATTCAGCCCCATCAACAACTGCTCGGCGCGCACCGCTGCCGTATAGCCGCTGATCGCATCCATTTGCTGATGCAGTTGCGCCAGCCGGTTGTGATTGTGTTCGCGCTCCGCGACTTCAAGTTCGGCTTCGAGTGCGCGCAGCTCGCCGTCACCATCGAGCACAAACTGCAGCGCGCTGCGCTCGGTGCTGAAAACTTCCTGCGCCATATGCGCAATACGCCACTCCGTGGGGATATCGACAGTGCCGCTGTCGGCGTGCAAATGACCCAGCAGCAACTGCAGCAGGCTGGATTTGCCGCTGCCGTTGGCGCCAATCAACGCGACCTTCTGGCCAGGGTGAATAGCGGCGCGGGTTTGTTCTAACAGATATTTGCCGCCACGTTGCAGGCTGACTGCGTCGAGTTTAATCATGGGCGTATATTTTGACTTGCGCTAACATTCTTTTTCGCATTCTTGCTAGCAACGTTTGTGGAGCAAAGCCGATTTGCGAGAGCGCCTTCATATTAAAGCCGCCAATTTGGTTCATGTGGGACGATCCAAGGGGCGGGGGCAGCTGGCACCGGCAGCCAAGCAGAGTGTGCCGGTCAAAGGCATGTGGCTCTATCTGCCCGCGCGAGACTTCAGGGCGATGCTCACCCAGTAACCCCGGGGGAGTCGGATATTTGCATTGACCCGCTAGTAAGCTGCTGATTCTAAGGGAGTGAATATTCTCTGATCATGGGCTTTGGTCGTATGGGCAAGTGCGAGGCGCAGGTAATCGTCGCACCGCCATCCTTGGTTTCTTGCGACATACCGTCCATCCCTGGACATAAAAAAGGCCAACCGCCTCTTTACCTTTTTCTCGGTGAGGGGCCGGCCTTTGGTTGTTGGTGGAGGCGGGGGGAATCGAACCCCCGTCCGTCAGTGCTGCGCTTCAGGCTCTACATGCTTAGATCCGTCAATTAATTTAGCAGTACACAGCCCGACGGGCAGGACGTGTAGTGCGAGCCTGAAAAGTGTTTAGCAGCGCGATGTCAGGCATACTTTGCTGCGATCCAGTTCTATATGACAGTTGCTTCCCGTTTACTGGCATCCAGTGGCAACTGCTAGCAGGGTTTAGGCCGCTAGAGCGTACGAATTGTCGTTTGCGACTATTCAGTTACAGCTTTCGATTAACGAGATTCGCTGTCATCTCGGCATGCACCACGAAGGTTAGTAACCGGCGTCGAATCCGGAACACCCCCAAATGCTGAGTTAAGTGTAGCGTGATTGGTTAGGCCGCACCATGTCTAAATGTTCAATTTAGCGATTAGTCGCGCGTACCAGGCGTTGCTTTTCGCGGTTCCAGTCACGGTCTTTCTCGCTGGCGCGTTTATCGTGGGCCTGTTTGCCCTTGGCCAGTGCAATTTCACATTTGACCAGGTGGCGTTTCCAGTACAGCGCCGTGGCAACACAGGTGTAGCCCTTTCGCTGGGTGGCGTTGAATAGTTGGGCGAGTTCGCGGCGCTTCAATAGCAGTTTGCGTGTGCGTTTCGTATCGACATCGACGTGCGTGCTGGCACTGCTTAGCGGTTCGATATGGGCGCCCAGCAACCAGGCCTCGCTGTCCTTCAGCAGCACGTAGCTGTCGACTAATTGCGCCTTGCCGGCGCGCAAGCTCTTAACCTCCCAGCCTTGCAACTGCAAACCGGCTTCGAAGCGGTCATGCAGATGAAATTCATGCCTGGACTTTTTGTTAAGTGCAATGGTTTTTCCGGTGGGCGACTTCTTTTTGCTCATCGACTGATTATATCGTCCGGCCAGGCTAATGCCTACGGAATTGTGGGCGCTGTTATAATCCTAGAAACCGCAGTTGGATCACGAAAGTATGCACAAGCTCTGAATGAACAGTTTATATACTACGGGACACTTGCCATGATCGCCATACAACACAGTGCCTTGTTGCCGCACGCTGCGGAGGTGGTGTTTGACCTGGTGAACGATATCGAAGCGTACCCGGATTATATGGACGGTTGTGTTGGCGCGGAGATCATCGAAAATGACGCGCAAGTCGTGGTTGCCCGGCTCGACCTGGCCAAAGCAGGCGTCAAGCATAGCTTCACCACGCGTAATGTATTAACACGCCCCGAGCAGATTCAGATGGAGCTGGTCGATGGGCCTTTTTCGCGTTTCAGCGGGCTTTGGCAGTTTCAGGGGTTGAGCGAAACGGCGTGCAAGGTGAGTCTCGACTTGCAGTTTGTGGTAAGCAATCGGGTGGCGGCCCGGGCTGCCGGGCGCTTGTTCAGAATTGTGGGCGACAAGCTGGTGGGCGCGGTGTGTCAAAGAGCCAGCAGCACCTATGGTCGTTAGCGCACAGATATGACGATTAATGTAGAAGTGGCGTATGCCAAGCCGGAGCAACAGAAAATCATAAAACTGGAAGTTGAACCAGGCTGCAGCGCGATGCTTGCGGTGCAGCGTTCGGGAATTACGGCCGTGTTTCCCGAAATCGACCTTGAATCGGCAAAAATGGGTATCTTTGGCAAGGTCATTCCCAAGCCGGCAACGCATGCGTTGCGCGACGGCGATCGCGTCGAAATTTACCGCCCGTTGATTATTGATCCAAAAGAATTGCGCAAGGCACGAGCCGCGAAAGCCAAGCTTCGGGCCGCTACCGGTGCTTAAGCATTGTCCAAGAGAAGCATGAGCAGGCACTAGTTTTGCTTTTCAACCGCAGCTTGGGCTTGTTTTTCCTTAATATCATCGACATAGTCTCCACTATAGCTGGCCAGACGATCGCCATCAAAGACCAGCGATATCCGCGCTTGCTTGGTGATTTTTCTGCCGCGACGAGCCATGTAGACATAATCCCAGCGATCCTTGTTAAAAGTATCTTCAATCAAGGGGGTGCCCATGATAAAACGCACCTGGCGGCGCGTCATTCCGGGTTTTAACTTGGCCACCATCTCTTCGGTGATGACATTGCCTTGCCGCACCTGGATGCGATAGACGCCGGGAAATATGATTGAAGAACAACCGCTCAGTGCCAAGCCAAGGCACGTAATTATCGCTACTGCACCGATTTGCATCTAAACTCTGCTTCCATTCGATCAGCCAAAGGTGAGATAATAGCGCAAACCAGCACGATCCGCGATGAACTAATATGGCGCAACGAAAACAGGAACTGCGCGAGGCGGGCCTCAAGGTCACCTTGCCGCGCGTCAAAATTCTGCAAATTCTCGAAGATGCGGCGCATAGCCAGCGCGCCCACCTCAGCGCTGAAGATGTCTACAAAACACTGCTGGACGAGGACGAAGACGTGGGCCTCGCGACCGTGTACCGCGTATTAACGCAGTTTGAGACAGCGAGGTTAGTCGTTCGCCATCACTTTGAAGGCGGTCACTCGGTATTCGAACTGGCTAGCGGCGATCACCATGATCATATGGTGTGTACCGAAACGGGCGCAATCCTTGAGTTTTATAATGAGGATATCGAGCGCTTGCAGTGCGAAATCGTCGCTGAAAAAGGCTATGAGCTGGTCGATCATAGCCTGGTGCTGTATGTTCGGCCGAAGAAAAAAAACTAATGCCGCGCCATTAGCATTTCGGTGGCATGCGCGCGCGACTGGTCGGTAATAGCGATGCCGCCAAGCATGCGCGCAATCTCTTCAATTTTTGCGTCGTCTTCCAAAATGTTCAGCTCAGTAGCGACCTGCTTGCGCCGGGTAAGTTTGCGCACGCCAAGGTGATTGTGCCCTTTGGCGGCCACCTGCGCCAAATGCGTCACGCATAACACCTGGCTATGCTTGCCTAGCTGGCGCAGCAGGGCGCCGACCACTTCGGCAACACCGCCGCTAATACCCACGTCAACCTCGTCGAACACCAGCGTAGGGATGGTCTTGTTACTGGCAGTCACCACCTGAATAGCGAGGCTGATACGCGATAATTCACCGCCGGAAGCAACGCGGTTCAGGGCTTGCGGCGCCTGGCCTGGAATAGTGCTGATCAAAAACTCGACGCTTTCTAGCCCATAAGCGGAAAAGCGTGAGTCGCTCAGCGGCGTAAGTTGTATGTCAAATTGGCAGCCCGTCATGGCCAGTGTTTTAAGTTGCTGATTGACTTTGCCAGCAAGTACCGAGGCTTTGGCGGCGCGTTTTTGGCTGAGCTTTTGCGCCAGCTTCTGGTAGTGGTGGGCATGCAGCTCGATTTCCGCCTGCAGGTCTTCAAGCTGTGTGTCGCATGACTTTAACTGCTCATATTTTGTATGCAACCTGCGGCTTGTCTCACCCAGTTCGGCGGGTGCGACATGATGCTTGCGCGCCACAGCGTACAGCTGACTCAGGCGTGCCTCCACCGCCTGTAAATGCCCCGGGTTCAAATCAACACCATCAATACGCGCTTGCAGTGTGTAAGCGGCCTCTTGTACTTGAATGCTGACGTTGCCGATAAGATCGGCAACTTCCTGCAGTGCCGGATCATGCGCGGCGAAGGGCTCCAGGAGTTGCTGCAGCTGCGTGCAAGCGGCAAGAAAATTAAGGTTTTCATCGGTTGTGCAAAGTGCCAGCGATTGCTGGCAGGCAGCGAGGAGGTCTTCGCCATTACTGAGCTGCTTTTGTTCCCGCTCCAGGTTGGCGAATTCACCATCGCTAATCCCCAATTCGTCAAACTCGGCGACCTGATATTGCAATAGCTGCGCTTGTGCGCTGTTTTCGTCGGCTGAAGACTGTAGTTTTTGCCAGTGTTGCCGGGCTTGCCGCCACTGCTGGTAAGCCTGCGCGACCGCATCGCCGAGCTCGCCGTGACCGGCAAAGGCGTCGAGAAGTTGCCGGTGTGTGTCTTTCTTTAGCAGCGACTGATGTTCGTGTTGTCCGTGCAGCTCTATTAAGCTATGCCCCAGCTGTTTTGAATCCTGTACTGGTACCGGCTGGCCGTTGATATAGGCGCGACTGCGGCCTTCCCGGGTGACAACGCGGCGCAGCAAGCACTCGTCGCCTTGCTGCAAGTCACGCGCGCTCAGCCAATCTTTGACATCCGCAAGTTTGCTCAAATCAAAAATCGCGTGAATATCGGCACGCTCGGCGCCGTGGCGCACCGCTTTCGAGTCGGCGCGGCCGCCAATAACCAGGCTTAGGGCGTCAAGCAGCACCGACTTACCCGCACCGGTTTCGCCGGTAATAACTGTCATGCCGGGCTTGCAGTCAAGCTCGAGCTTCTTTACCGTAGTGTAGTTATTGACCGCAAGGTGTGTGAGCATAGTCAGCCTCCTGACCGTTCGTACTTTGAGTTATTTAACATGCGCCCGAACAAGGCTGGCTGCATATACAGTACATGGGTATTTATACAGTAAACCGCTCTGTTCGACAAGTGTTTTGATGTTGTGGCGAGTGTTGCTGGAATTTTTTGCCAAAAGGCCTCATATTTGTATC
>CAZJDL010000016.1:0-40911 GCA_964544755.1 uncultured Pseudomonadales bacterium
ATGAAGGTTGCCGCAGGCTAGCACGAATTGGGCCATTAATCAAAGACCTGACCCTATTAAAAAAATGCACTGAATTGAATTGAACTGAACTGGATGCAGCTTACAGCTTAAACTCCTGCTCGAAGGCATTGAAGTGAATAACACCGACAATACCCGCGCTATCCACACCCTGCCTGGCAGGGGTTCTGGTATCATGGCTCCATGTCCGTTGCTTCGACCATGGAGCCATCCGATACTGGAGGGAAGTGACAAAGGGCCAAGGCATGATCGCCCTTTGCAAGGGACACATAGAGAATAGCCCGTAGTATCCAGGATTTATGTCAATAAAACTTGCAATACTATGGGGGCTCTTTTAGTGGCGCGGCGGTTGAGGGGTTCATGAAGAAAACCATCTTTATCTTGCTGAAATGGATGAATCGTCGCAGCCAGAAGCGCCCCATGACTTATGAACATCTCAGGAGCTATATGTGTATTTATCCGCCGCCCCGAATGTGCGTTGTACACAGGCTGTATTGATGCAAAGTTGGCGAGGGTCGTGTCGTGAGTCCAATGCCTAAATAGGGCACGCTGGGTTCTAACGGCGGTTTAGTCAAGGTGACTTGGCCGTTCTACTCACTCTCTAAAAATTAAAAATGCCGTTGAGCCCGGCGTTATATATTGAATAAATGGAGATAGCAGTGAAAAACACAAAAAAACTTTTACTATTACTTTTCCTAAGCACAAACTTATGTGCTACTCCGTACATTGATACAGAAAAATATGAATATAATACTGGCGAAACGATTTATATTCATATTGAGGAGTTGTTAAATAATAAAGAGTACTGGTTAGGTGTTTATCCTAACTCAAGTGGTAGGTACTGGAAAGATGTAGTGAGTTGGCCTTTAGGGGATGTCAAAAATGGTATTGTGCAAGTTGAGAGCATTAATGAGCCTGGAAAATATGTGGCAAAACTATTCCATAAGGGCACGTATAAGATATTAGACCAAGTAAAATTTGACGTGAACAGTGACAGAGGTACAACGGAGAATGATTGTGGTTCACAATGGTATAATGCAAGCTTGACTAATTATACCTCGTACCCTAAACAAAATAGCCAAGAATGTAAAAAATACAATGGTTGTAAATGGGCTGGGCAGTTCTATGGTTTAGCTAAAAAAAAGTCAAAAACATGGGTTAAAGAAAAGAATATAGTTGCTGTGCATATCAAGGATTGGGAGTGGCTGGCTTTAAAGAAAGTTAGAATTCGTAAAGGAGAAAAAGAAATTGTCGCAACCGTATATGATGCATGCTCTGATAGCGATTGTGATGGCTGTTGCACAAATAACCTGGGTAATAACGACTTATTAATTGATATGGAAAAATACACTAAAGATCGTTTTGGGGCTGATTCTGGAACGGTTGAATTTCAGGTATGTAACTAAAATCTACTCCCAAGGTGTCCGGTATGACCTGAGTAGTAGCGCCTAGTATGCCTGTGAGAGCGCACCTGGCTGCTGACCCTTTGGCAGCTCGCTGTACTGCGCTTTAATCAATACGCTACACCAGGCTCCTGGGAGTTAAAAGGAATACTTGGCGCGCGCGCCATATACTGCACCTTCGTCGCCATAGCTGGCGTGTGAGCCCGCCAAGGCTGGCACATCAAAGCTCTGGGCAATGACTTCCTCATCGAAAATATTGCGTCCATAAGCCATCACTTCCCAGCTTTCCGCGCGCAAACCAAAACGCAGGTTGGCCTTGGTGTAACCGTCTACTCTGTCCAATGGGTCGTTGTCGCCAGCGGAAGAGAAGTCGTCTTTGTAGTTGGCTTCACCAGTGGCGAATAACTGCATGCCGTTGCTGCCGATGCTGATCGAGTAGTCGAAGAATACAGTAGCGCTGTATTCCGCTGCGTAAATCGTCTCGTCGCCCGATAAGTCGTTGTTCAGCAGGCCGCCACGCGTTCCACAAAGCGGAGCGGCATCCAGTTGTATTGCGGTACACGGGGCATCCGGAAAGCTGTCAAACTGAGCATCCAGCCAGCCACCACTGGCTCCCAGACGCAGGTATTCGGTGGCCTGCCACATCATGTCTACTTCGATGCCCTTGACGGTCGTTGAGGCGGCGTTGGTCACGGTGAAGCCGATACCCTGGAAGACCGCGACTTGCAAGTTGTCATACTGCGTATAAAACGCAGCCCAATTAAGAGTTATACCACCGCCCAGCAAAGTGTGCTTGCCACCTATTTCCAGCGCGTCTACTTCTTCATCGTCGAACTCGAAATTTTCGTTCGGTTGAGTGGGATCATAAGGCGCATCTTCACCCACTCCTAAGCCTGCCGGTTCGCCATCATCGGCCGATGTGAAGCCGCCGCTCTTGAAGCCCTGCGACAAACTCAGGTACAACATGGTGTCATTAAAAACATCCCACTGCAGGTTGATTGCGGGCAGCAAAGCGTCGGTAGAGCGATCCTCGGCGTAGTTATATGCATAAGCATTGAAGGCAGTAGCGTGAACGTTACGCAGAAACGGATCCAAATTGGGCACGTCCAAACCGAGATTGCTGTCGGCAAGGGTCTGGACACTCTCGACGTCCTTGTTCTCCCGGGTGTAGCGCAGCCCTACGGTAATCCGGAAGGTATCACTTATAGTAAAAGTGCCCTGGCCAAAGACTGCCCAGGAGTCCGAGTCGAGCTGATAGAAATGATTTCTACCGATCTGATTGGCACCGTATTGCCCCCGGGTAAGTAGCAAGAGAAGATTATCAAGGCCCAATACCCGGGGCGTGAACCCGCCAAAGTTAGTGTCGATGACGACACGGCGGTCAAATTCCAGATCGCTCTGCTCGTAATAAACCCCCGCGATGTAATCAAAGAAGTCACCGCCGGGGGAAGTAATGCGGAATTCCTGGCTGAATTGTTCGAATTGCTGATCGTCATCGCGGGCAATAAATTGCAGGGGCAACCAGTCGACATCAACACCGTCGACCGAATCGTAAGCCGACCATCCTGTGATGGAGGTCAAGATAGAACCCTGCATGTCAAAATCCACCTTGAGGGCAATATTGTCGGTTCGGTTGTCGCTGGTTTCGGGGTTCTTGCCAATGTTGACACCGCTGCCATCCGGGCCAAGGTTGTTGTCTTTAAATGTGGTGAACTCTTTCTGTGTTTCTGCGGCGAGCCCAGGGTAAAATGTATCGGTTATCTGGTAAGCGATATTGGCAAAGGCCGAGCGGTTGGGGAACAATTCATCCCGGCTAGCGGCGTCGAGATATAATTTGGTGGTAGAAGGAGCACCTTTCTGTTGGTAATCCGAATGGCTGTATTTGAGGTTGATGTCGAGGCGATCACCAGGTTGCCAAACCGCGGTCAGACGAAACAAGGCATCTTCAGTGGCGGGCTCGTCCTCATCAAGAAAGCGGTTTTCCATAAAGCCGTCGGTTGCACGGTATTTAGCGCCGAAACGCACTGCAAGCTCATCCGAGACGGAGCCGCTGAGGTAACCTTCCGCAATAAGCCCGCCATTTTCCTCAGCAGAAACTGCGATACTGCCGTTCAGTTCCTCACCACCCGCAGGTGATGCTGTGGTGACGTTTATCGCGCCTGCCACCGAGTTTTTACCAAACAGAGTGCCTTGTGGGCCGCGCAAAACCTCTACCCGTTCAACATCAACGAAAGGCGAGCGGTACTGACGGCCGCGGCCCATGTAGATGCCATCGATATACATACCGACAGATTGTTCAAAGGCCTGGTTATTACCCGAGCCCATGCCGCGCAGGTAAATATTGGTGTTTACCGCCGCAGCGGAAATGTGCAGGTTGGGTACGTAGTCATCCATGGCAGACATATTGGCGATGCCGGCATCTTGCAGTCTGTTGCCCTGCATGGCGGTGACCGAGATCGGCACGTCCTGCAGACTCTCGGTCCGCTTTTGCGCTGTAACAATGACTTCCTCCAACATCTGTGCTTGGAGTAATGAAGTGGTAGTTGCGAGGGCGATTGTCGCGATTATAGATGGTTTATTAAACAATGCAGGCATGAGGTTTCTTCATATATCGTTTTATAAATATCACGACGCTCACCAGAGGCTGCCTAATGCACAGAAGTCGAACCACCAACGCCAAATAGCCGGTCTATCTCGGCACTACCAAACGCATAATGCTGGCCACAAAATTCGCAATCCATCTGAATGGCGCCTTGTTCCTCCAGCAGCTTGTTGGCCTCAAGCTGGCCCAGCGCGTGCACTGCGTCCAGGCAGCGTTGACTGCTGCAACTGCAACCAAACTCGATGGGTTTGCTCTCACGCACGCGCACGCCGAAGCTGCTGAACAAGCGGTACAGCAGAGTTTGGTTATCTACCGCCAGCATTTCTTTGGCGCTTAGCGTCGCGCCAAGCTGCACCGCCTGCTCCCAGTCTTCCTCCAGCGGGTGTCGCGACGGCAGCATCTGCAGCATCAACGCGACTACCTGTTGCGGCGTGCTGGCGAACCAGAAGACGGTCGGCAATTGCTCTGACTGGGCAAAATAATGCGCCAGGCAGGTGGCGAGTGATTGGCCTTGCAAAGGCACAATGCCTTGATACTGCTCGCCCTTGTCGGGCTGAATGGTGATCGCCAGGGTGCCGTCGCTTAACAGTTCGCCGAACTGCTCGCTGCTGGCTTGCCGGGCGCCGCGGGCAATGCCGCGTATCTCTCCCTGACTATGACATTCTGCCATAATGAATGGAATTTGCCCGCTGGATTTGGCTTGCAGAATAAGGCGGCCGTGAAATTTGATAGTCGTGCTTAACAAGGTTGCTGCGGCGAAGAATTCGTTTAAGGTTCGACGCACTACCGCCGGGTACTGTTGCAGCGCGATAGCCTGCTGCACACTGTGCGACAGGCGTACGATTTCGCCGCGAATGCCGGTGTGTTCCAGGGTAAAGCGTTGTACCGCGTCTTGCACTGTCGCCCCTGTGTTCAAATGTTAGTCGTAGTCCTGCTCGCGCAAGCGCTGCAGCTCTCGCCGTTGCTTTTTCGTCGGCCGCGACTCCGGCGGCAGCATACTTTCCTTGAACGCCTTGCGTTGCGCGGCCTGTTGCTTGCGCCGCTCTATACTCTCCGCTGTTTCGGTATATAGCTCGGCTGCCTGCGCAGCGCCGCGGCGTTGTTCGGCGAGTGCATCGACACGCACGGTTTTTTCATCCCAACCCTGACGTATTGTGAGGCTGGCGCCGGTACTGACTTCCTTGCTGACTTTTGCTCGCGCGCCATCGTAAGCCACTTTGCCCCCTTCGATGGCTTTTTTGGCGAGACTGCGGGTTTTAAAGAAGCGCGCGGCCCACAACCACTTGTCCAGTCTGGCTTTTTGTAGTGCTCTCTGGTCAGTCATTGGCGGGCGGCATAATTTCATCGAAATGGTGAATAGCCACAAAGTTGCCGGCGTCGCGCAGCGGCTTGTTGCTGTCTGGTTGTTTCAGCGTCAGTAAAAACTTGATGCCAAAATCGTGCGCCGCCTGCAACACGCTTTCGGTGTCGTCGATAAACAGCGTGCGCTCGGGTGCGAACGGTTCGTCCTTGTGCAAGCGCTGCCAGAACAGCGCTTCTTCTTTTGGCGCGGCGTGGTCGTGCGCGCAAATAATACGGTCAAGGTGCGCCCCAATCGCGGTTTTTTCCAGCTTGAGCGCCAGGCTCTTCTGGTGCGCATTGGTAATCAGTACCACGCGCTTACCGGCGTGTTGCAGTGCGCGCAGGAAATCCAGCGTATGCGGCCGCTCTTTGATCAGATGGGCCACTTCCCGTTTCAGGGCGTCAATATCGAGATTCAGCCTTTCCGACCAGTAGTCGATGCAGTACCAGTTAAGCGAGCCGTGCACTTGCGTATACATGGCATTGATCAGCGTATTGGCGGCGGCTGGTGTTTTACCGTGCACTTCGGCGTAGCGCTGCGGCACGTAGTGTTGCCAGAAGTAGTTGTCAAAACGCAGATCCAATAGCGTGCCGTCCATGTCGAGCAACACGGTGTCGATCTCGTCCCAACTTTTTATATGCATGCGATTTAATTCAAATGCCGATGGTGTATTCTAACCAATCTGGCCACCAGTGAATAATCCGCAGCATGGCAGACGATAAACGCGAGTTACCCAAAGTTCTGAGTTCGCAATGGTTAAGCCGTAGCCGCTTGTTTCACGTTCAGGAACAGCATCTGCGTTTCTCCAACGGCGCCGAGCGTATTTATGAATGCTTGAACCCCGGTGCCAGTTGGCGCGCGGTGATAATTGTCGCCATGCTCGACAGTGAAACAGTTCTGCTGGCGCGCGAGTACGGTGCGGGGCTGGGGCGTTATTACCTGTCGTTGCCGAAAGGTGCGATGGATCCCGGCGAGGAACCACTGGAAACCGCTAATCGCGAGCTGATGGAAGAAGCCGGTTACGGCGCCAACAAGCTGGAAGTGATTAAACAACTGGCGCTGTCGCCCTCTTATATGGGCAATCAAGTGACAGTGGTGTTAGCCCAGGATTTGTACGCAAAGCGTTTGCCTGGCGACGAGCCGGAAGAAATTCAAATTATTCCCTACAAAATGCAGGACATCGACACGCTGGTTGACGGTGACGAGCTGGTTGAAGCCTACGCCGTTGCCGCGCTGCTAATGATTCGTGAGCGGCAGCGCAAAGGCGAGCTGTAGTGGACTACACGCGCCTTGGCGAACAGCTGATACCGCTGGTGCGGCAAGCCGGGCGGGAAATATTGCGCTACTACGCCGCTGTTGCCACGCTGAACGTGGAAACCAAATCCGACCATACGCCATTGACCGTCGCCGACCTGGCGGCGCATGACATTCTGGTGCATGGTTTACGCGAACTCTATCCCGATATTCCCATATTGTCGGAGGAGGACGCCGCGCCAGCGCCGGCCCTGGCCGATCGCCAGCATTGGCCCGCGCTATGGCTGGTCGATCCGCTGGATGGCACGCGTGAGTTTTTGGATGGCAGCGACAACTTTTGCATTAATATTGCGCTGGTACGCAACGGCAAGGCGCACTTTGGCTTGACTTACTTGCCGGTCAGCGATGCAAGCTACTACGGCATTGTGGGGCAAGGCGCGTGGCGCCAAACAGGTACGGTACGGCACGCGATCAGCTGTCGTAAAATCAACCACAGTCATTCGGTCACACTCGTTTCCAGCCGTAAGCGCTGCGCGCAAACCCTGCTTGATCTCGAACAGCGCCTGCACTCGCATTTTGACCATGTTGAACGATTGGGTATCGGCAGCGGCGTCAAGTTTTGTCGTATCGCCGAGGGCGCGGCAGATGTTTACCCTTGCTTTGGCCCCACCTACGAGTGGGACACGGCGGCCGGGCAGGCGTTGGTCGAAGCCGCGGGGGGCCGCGTGTGCAGCCTCGCGCAACAGTCATTCCGTTACAATTGCAGGGGCAGCCTGCTCAACGGCGGTTTTTATGCGCTGGCTGACCCGCAGTTTGACTGGTGGGATTTATTGCCAGGGCAACCGTAAAGAGGAGTGCTTAACTGCGGTTTCTAGGTTCAATCTCGACAATATCGTCACCCTTGGCTTGCTGATCACGTAGCGGAGTTTCTGCAGAAACTCCGCATCTACGAAGTGTTAGGGTTGTTTATTCGTTACAGTGCACTAGTGATTGTCGATGTCGTGCAAGGCCGTTACCGCAGGAAACTAATGCAGAGTGCGTCGACAGTCGTCTAGCCGCAGCCATTGCTATTAATGTAGGCGCGTAATTGTTTCTCGTCCGGCCACTGGGTGCGTTCAATGAAATACACGAGCGCCATTTGGGCCTCAGCCTTGTCGGCGTACGGGCCCATATCAACGTTTTCGCGCGTGGTGTAATACCAGCCGTCGCTGCGTTTGAAAAAGCGTTCGCTACGGGTGTAAATAATATTTGCTTGCGATCCGTTGAAGTCGGATTGTTGCGCTGTCGTTTGCCCTGCCATTTTACTGTTACCGCCTCATGCGAGGAAAAATTAATATGTAAATCATTGCTGCCGGCGCACGGATGTACCGACAAAATCGACGACTGGAGGTCGTTGGTTTTGGGCGCAAAGAAAAAATCGCATGTTGTTCTTTGCGTACTTTGAAAAAGCGGGGAAGGCTTTTTCAATAACCCATTAATAGAAGAATAGAATAGATCATGCCTAATGCCAGTGAGACCGGACAATTAGGTAGAAGTTAGTGTAAATATTTCGCCATAGCGAAAATGTTGGAGGAGTCGTCTTTTTATAACTGGATTTTTGACGTGCTTGCGTCGCAGGGGGCCTAACCCCGTGATGGCGATATAGACCCTACGAATCGGTGAGGTGACATTCGCAAATGCGATGTCGTCAGAAAGGAAACGTCGTGAGACAGGCTAGAGGTGGTTGTTCCAGGAAGAAGTGCTGGACTGACTTACCTATCTCTTCTCGCCAACGTACCGTGCCCGCGGCCTGATCAAGCGCGGGTCTTGCATAAACTCGGCGTAGTGGGCGATGTAACCGTACGCCCGCGCCATCGCAAACAGGCCGGTAAAAAAGTGCGCGGGAATGCCCAACGCGTGAAACACCGCGCCTTTATAAAATTCCACATTAGCCCAAATCTGTTTGTCGCTCTTGGCAAAGTGTTGCTGGCAGGCGTCTTCAACGGCCACCAGCGTGTCGAACAGCCTTCTGCTGTCGGCGTCGTTGCACAAGTCTGCCGCCATCGGTTTTAGTATGGCCGCGCGCGGGTCAAGGGTTTTGTACTCGCGGTGGCCCATGCCCATGATTTTTGTTTTGTCTTGCATGCAATCCGCCACATAGGCAGCGGCCTTTTCTGGCGCGCCTATGGCTTGCGCCATCTCCAGCGCGGCCTGGTCGGCGCCGCCGTGCAAGGAGCCAAACAGCGTGCCTATCGATGCTGACAGTACCGATTGAATCGGCGCATTGGTGCTGGCACACACGCGGCCCGCGAAGGTGCTGGCGTTGTAGCTGTGCTCCATTTGCAACACTTGGGTGGCATTCAGTGTCTCTATGGCCAGCGTGTCTGGCGCCGTGCCGTGCAATTGGTGCAGGAAGTTTTCGACGGGATCCAGGTGGTCGGCGTCGGTCAGTGGCTGTAAATCATTTTGCAGGCGCAGCCAGGCGGCCAGCAATGCGGGTATTTTGGCGGCAATCGCCAGGCCGCGGTGAATGGCGCCGGAACCATCAGGTAGCTTGAGTGGCGCGAGCTCCTGGTATTGCAGGGTCGGTACAACCGCCTGCAGCATAAGCATCGGGTGCAAGCTTTTGTCCAGGCAGCGCAGCAGTTGTTGTTCCGCTTCCGTCAGTTGATTACAAGCCAGAGTGAATTGCGCAAACTGCTGCGTTTGGTGTGCGTCTGGCCAGTCGCCAAATATTAGCAGCCAGGCAACCTCTAATACTGGCCGGTTGGTTAAAGCGGCGATGTCGTAGCCGCGATAAATAAGCGTGCCGTGTTCGCCGTCAACATGCGATACCCGCGTTTCGCCGACCACGACGCCTTCCAGGCCGGGACTGAATAAAGGGGTAGCAGAAGTGCTTGTCATGGTGATGATCCTGGCTGAATTTAAAATCCAAGACCAGACTAAGGGGCTTTAGAAAATTAGTAAAATTAATTGTTATAATACTAATATTAGTAATACTGATTGATAGGGGTACGTGATGCGCCTGGAAATGAGCGAGCTGCAAGCCTTGCGCGCAGTCATCGAAGAGGGTGGTTTTATCAATGCGGCAAAGAGTTTGAACATCACGCAATCGGCGGTGAGCCAGGCGATTGCCGGTTTGGAAAGCAAGTTGGGGGCGGTACTGATCAAGCGTGGCAAGCGGCCCGGACTGACGGTGAGCGGCAAGCGTTTGTTCGACTATGCCTGCGAGACGCTGCGCGCTGAGCAGCTAACGCTGCAAGACATTCAGGCACTGCAGCAAGGCCGTGCTGCGCCGTTGTCGCTGGCAATGAACGCTCTTATTAACAGCCACTATGCGCCGCAACTTATCGCTACCTACTGCAAACAAAACCCCACCACCGCCTTGCAAGTTCAGGAGCTGCCCAGCCGGCGCATTATCAGCGCCGTCGCCAGCGCGGCGGTTGAGCTTGGTTTTGGGCCTTTTCAGACACATATGCCCGCGTTTGACAGCGTCGCTCTTTTTAAGGAGCGACGCCATCTGGTGATTGGCGAACGGCATCCGCACGCCGCTGCCATACGTAACGGCGATCAGGCGGCGCTGCACCGCACACCGATGATTACTTCGTACCTGGACGAGCCGGACGACCGCCCGGGAGTGACCCGCATCCGCGATTTCTTTGCCGCGGTCTGGCAGGTCAGCAGCCTGGGGCTGCGTATTGACATGATCGATGCCGGCCTCGGTGCTGCGTTTATCAGTGACAAGCTATTGCAAAGTCACCCGGTGTGCGCTGGTTTCGAGTTGGTGGAAAATCTGCCCTTCTCCAGCCTGGAGCGCGATGTCGGTATTTACTTTCAGGAAAAACGGCGGCTCTCTGACAGTGCGCAGAATTTTATTGCGTTATGCACGGATTTTTGGCGCGCTACTTGATCGGTATTCAACAGCTAGCCGTGTGCGCAGGTCTTAATAGTGAATCAAGGAATTCTGTCTATACTTTAAAAATCAATCACCAATAAAAGATAAGAACGGACTACGCCAGTGTTTGCATGGACCAATAAACTGCGCAGGGAGAAGCTTGGCCTGTCGATGATCGGCGGTTCGTTGCTGGTGGTTGCGATCATGGTTGTGGTGCTGGCCCATTATCGGCAAACGGCCGACTTAAATCGTATCCGTGCGCAAGGCTTGAGTCTGGCGCAACTGGTGTCGGAAGTGCCATTCGAGCAATTGCTGGCCGAGCAATCGCAAAACACGCTGCGCATCGTTTATCAAAGCCAGCCAGAGTCTGACCTCGCGTACGCAGCCGTTGTTAATATCGAGGGTATGCCGCTGGCCCAAATTACGGCGCCGGGGGTTGTGCTGCCGGCGGTAAACGGCGCGAGCAAACCCGGCGCATGGATTGGTGAGCGTGACGCGATCTTAAGCACTGGCGCTGAAGTCATCGAATATTATGCGCCGTTGCTGGCGGCGGCCGAACACAAAGGTTATATCCGCATCGGGTACTTGCGCCCCAGCCTTACCGTTAACCTGAACGAACTGCCTTTTATGGCGTCGCTGGCCTTGCCTGTTTTTCTGCTCACGCCGTTGTTTTACTTCCTGCTGCGCAGAGAAATTCGCCCACTGCGGCAGACTCACCAACAAGTGTTGCAACTAACGAGCGACACAGGCCGGTTTAAACGGACGACGGGCGACGAGTTTTCCGACTTTGCGGAAAACTTTAACGACTTCTTCAAGATGGCGACCGGGAAAATCGCGCAGCTTGAAAATGAACGCTCGTCGATGTTGGCGTCGAGCAAAATACTCGATTACAAATTCAATAAATTCGAAGCGATGCTCGAGGCCATTCCCGACGCACTCATCGTGCTCGACGAAAGTGGCACCGTTATTTTTGCCAACTCAAAGCTAAGACCAGTGATTGGCGTTGCCGCCAGCGACGTGCTGTCCCGGCCCTTGGGTAGCTGGTGCGACAACAGCGAGCTTTTCTCATTTGTTTCGCGTTGTCAAAACTCCAAACGTGTCGCCGTCAGCCCTGTTCACATTGCCTTGCAGCAGGGTGAGCTACGCAGGCGCATCTCCGCCAGCGCGCACCCGATGTTTGCCGAAGGTGATCAACACAAGCCGCTGGGTCGCTTAATAGTGCTACGCGACAGCAGCAAAGAAGCCGCCGCCGAAGCCAGCCGCGATGAGTTTATTGCCCATATTTCGCATGAACTGAAAACGCCGCTGCACACCATGGGTGTGTATATCGAAGAGTTGCAGGGTGGCGCCGGTGATGATGAAGCCTTCCGGGTCGAAGGCTTGAATGTCTTGCACGATGAAACCGAAAGAATGGCCGACTTGATCAACAATATCCTCAGCATCACCAAAATTGAAAACGGCAGCCTGGCGATCGACCGGCAACGGGTCAGGTTGGGTGATTTGCTCAACGATGCGTTGGCCTGTGTACGGCGTAGCGAAAAAGGTAAAGACATAAAATTTATTGCCGATATCCCCAACGAGATTGGCGCCGTGGCGATTGATAAAAACCTGATGCGGGTCGCCATCAATAACTTGTTGACCAACGCGATCAAATACAATCGACCGGGTGGCTCGGTCGTGGTGGCGCTCGAAGAGTTGCAGGAATCGGTGCGCATCTCGGTCAAAGACAGTGGCATCGGTATAGCCTCTGCGGACAAGGCGCGTATCTTCGACAAGTTCTACCGCAGCGAAAGCGCCGCCGTGCGCGCCAGCACCGGGCACGGGCTGGGCCTGGCGCTGGTACGCGATATCGTCAATTTGCACAATGGCAAAATCAGCGTCAACAGCGAAGTTGATCATGGCGCGGAATTTACCATTGAGTTTTATAAAGAGAGCGACCAGCTCAGGAAAGCCAGCTAATGCGCAACCGGGAAAGGTGCGCATTAGCGCCGCCCGGAAACTGGCAGGAAGCCTGTTTCCAGACAAACACGAGTTAACGATGAAAAAGATACTATTGGTTGATGACGAGCATTATATATTACGTGTGATGCAGCTTGCCCTTTCGCGCCATGGATACGCCGTTAGTACGGCAGTTAACGGCGTCGAAGGTCTGCAAAAATATAACGACGAAAACCCCGATGCCATCATTGTCGATATTGACATGCCGCGCATGGACGGTCGTGAACTGTGCTCGGCGATTCTGGCTGAAAACCCGCACCCGGCGTGCAAGATATTTATCTCCACCGGCAGCGCGCTGCACGGCCTGCGTGCCTGGGCCGCGCAGTTTGAGCAGATTATGTTTATGGAAAAGCCTATCAGTATTCGCACAGTGGCTGACCGCCTGGCGCGGCATTTGGGCGACTAGCGTGAGTCTCTGATGGACATGCCGCTCAGCGCAATAGCGTTTGAAAAATACTACACCGTGCTGGTTGCCTGTTCGCCAGCGGTTGCGGGCTTGATTGTATGCGGTGCGCAAGGGCAGCCACTGTGGGTCAATAGCGACTGCCAGCTGAGTGGCTCCAGCATCGAAGCATTGGCGCAAACCGGAGCGTCAACAACGTCTTGTGTCGCTGGCGCCACGCACGAATATCAGGCATTCCACCAGCAAATCGATGCGCATAGCGATGTTCGTATCGCCAGATTGCTGCTCGTTGTAAGCACTACGAGCTTGCAGCAGCGCGACGTTTTTACACCCTCTCTCGAACAAGCCTTTGCCTCCATAGCGGAGTTGATCAGGCATGAATATCAATTACACGACGAAATTGACTCGCTGGCGACCGAACTGGCCGAGCGTTATGAAGAGCTTAACCTGATCTATCATACCGACGATCAGATCGGCGACTTTTCAACCGGCCAGAAAGCGCTACAGAATATTGTTGAGCAATGCATCAAACATCTCGACATCGATATGGCGATTCTCGAGGTGCCGAACAGGGGTATTTGCTTTATTGAAAGCTCAAGTGATTGCAGTGTTGCCGCGAGCGCTGATTCTATACAGAGTCTGCGACAAGCCTTGCTCGCCCGTATGCAAAGTGAACCGCAGGCGCTTACCGTCAATAGCGCGAACGATGCGCGGCAATTGCAGTTAGCTATCAGCACTGAGCATAAATTTGTATGTAGCCCGGTTGTCGTTGGCGACAATCGAGCCTGCGGCGCGTTTGTGCTGTTAAAAGAACCCGGAAAATCTGCTTTTAATGCCGGTCAACGCAATTTGTTGGGGGTGCTTGAGCGCAAGGTTGCGAAGATAATTCAGCAAAGTTACGACAAGCTGACCGGCCTGCTCAACTGGGCCAGCTTTCAGCAACTACTGGGAGCCGTACTGGACAATAGCGCTCGGCGGCAAGACGATTGGCTGTTGATGCTGGATGTCAATCAGTTGCACGTGCTCAATGATCTGGGAGGGCTTCAGGCTGGCGATGCATTGCTAATCGAAATTGCCGACTTACTACATGCCACGCTGGCCAGTCGCGGTATCGTCGCCAGGCAAAATGGCGATGTATTTGTCGCCCTGTTGCGGGACTGTGATGTTACGCAAGCGGAACTGCTGGCGCGCGAGCTACAGCGTGGCATAAACGAGAGAGGCTTCACCTGGAACAATGATGCGTTCCGTATCAATATTAATATGGGTATCGTTCCCGTTCAGCACGGAGCCGGGGCGAAAGCAGTGATCAGCGCCGCCGAGCATGCGCTGGCGGTTGCGGGAGAGAAAGGCGTCAACCGCATTGAAATCCATAAAGTGTCAGATGATGACACCAGCGCCAGAAAGAATCGCGTTGCCTGGGTCAACCGCATTAACGAGGCACTGCGCCATGATCGATTCGACCTGCATTGCCAGGCTATTTACCGTACCACGAGCCGGTCTGCTGCGCATCACTACGAAATACTGATCAGAATGCGCGATGCGCAAGGTGGCTTCGTAGCGCCCGGCAACTTCATACCCGCAGCCGAATACTACCAGCTAATGCCCGAAATAGACCGTTGGGTTATTCAAAAAGTGCTTCAGGTTTTACACGATGAGTGGGAAACGTTACGCCATTTTCCGCATAGCTGGGCCATCAATCTGTCGGGGCAAACCATGTCTGACCCTGACTTCAAGGCCTTCATTATTGGCGCATTGGAGAATTCAAAGGTACCAACCGAGCGGCTGAGTTTTGAAGTGACCGAGACCGCGACCGTGGAAAGACTTGCCGACGCGCGGCAGTTGTTGAATGCGATCAAGGCATTTGGTTGCGATATTTACCTCGATGACTTCGGCACCGGGCTGAGTTCGTTTAACTACCTGAAAAGCCTGCCATTCGACTATCTCAAAATAGACGGTAGTTTTATTAAAAAAATCACCGAAGACCCGGTGTCGGAAGCGATGGTAGTAGCGATCAAAGACATGGCGCAAGTTGTTGGCCTGCAAACGGTCGCCGAATTCGTCGAAAATCAGGAGATCATCGACTGTCTGGAGGGCATCGGCATTGACTACCTGCAAGGTTATGGCTTGCATGCCCCCGAATCGATCCACAATGTTATCTCTGGCCTGAAAAGCCTTCGTGCTGGCTAAGCTGCAACTACCATAACGAGAATAAGAACTGATGAACGCCGAATCTAACTTAGACAAGCCGGGCATTATGCGCACGCAGATCGGCGTGATGACCTATATTGCACCGAGTGATAGCTTGCTGAGTGACGCCGGTCTGCGCGAGCTGCAAGATTGTGCGGCGTTGTGCATGCTGGAGCACCAGGTCAATCTGGTGCTGGACTTTTCCAAAGTGGAAGTGGTCAACAGCAAGCTGCTCAATATTCTGCTCGACATACAAGATAAGCTTATTCGTCTCGGCGGAGCGCTAAAAATCGCCAGCGCGTGTGCCTTGCTGAGGGAAGTTTTTCGTGTCACGGGTGTACACGAAAGCATACCTATCATGGAGCTTAACGCTGAGCAGCGCACGTTAGATGATGAACGGCCATTGCCTAACTTGCGGCTCGGTGAACGGCTAACGCAAAAAAAGATCGTCAGCGCGGAGCGCATCGCAGAGGCAATGGAGCTACAGAAGAAAACGCGACGCCGCCTTGGGCATATCCTTATCGACAAAGGCTGGGCGTCAGAGCGTGAAGTTTACCAGGCGCTGGCGGAACAATTACGGCTGCCTTTTGCCAAATTGAGGCGCGGGTTATACGACCCCACCGAAGTGTTCGAGCTGACCAAGGGCACGGCCGAACGTTTGCAAATACTGCCGCTGTTCCGTGTGCGTGGCGTGTTGAGCATCGCCACTGCAGACCCGCAGGACATGCCGTCGTTGGCCGAGGTCGAAGAGCGACTAGGCGTAAAGGTAGCCCCCGTGCTGGCGCTGCCCGAAGACATACGCAGGAATCTTCAAGAAGCGTATTCGTATAACGAGTTGATCGAAGACCTGGTCGCCGACCTGGACGACAACTTCGAAGTCGTCGACAACGCCCAGTTGCAAGACTACGACGCAATCGACGAATTGGCCGCCGGCAGCCCGGTGATCAATCTGGTGAATTCCATTATCCAGCGTGCCGTGCGCGACGGCGCCAGCGATATTCATATTGAACCATCGAAGAAAACGTCGCGGGTACGGTTTCGCATCGACGGCGTGTTATACGAAGTGATGACACCGTCGGCCAGCGTGCACCCGGCGCTGGTGTCGCGTCTCAAAGTCATGGCCAACCTGGACATCGCCGAGCGCCGCCTGCCGCAAGACGGCAGAATTCAGGTACAGACCAGCGGCCGGCAGGTGGACTTGCGCTTCAGTTCCTTGCCGGGTTTGTACGGCGAGAAAGTCGTGCTGCGCGTACTCGACAAAAACCAGGCGATTCTTAATCTGCACAAACTTGGTATGCGCGCCGATGGCGTGCAGGAATTCAAAGGGCTGCTGCAGCGCAGCTACGGTCTGATTCTGGTGACGGGGCCCACCGGTAGTGGTAAAACCACCAGCCTGTACGCCGCGTTGAATCACCTCAATAGCATGGAAAGGAACATCGTTACCATCGAAGACCCGGTGGAATACCAACTCGATATTATCAATCAAAACGAAGTGAGAGCAGGCATTGGCTTGACCTTCGCCAAAATGCTGAAACATATATTGCGGCAGGATCCGGATATCGTGATGGTTGGTGAAATTCGCGAACGGGAGACCGCCGAAATTGCCGTGCAGGCCGCCTTGACCGGCCACTTGGTGCTTTCGACCTTGCACACCAACGACAGCATTGGCGCGATCACGCGCATGATTGATATGGGCGTTGAGCCGTATATGTTGTCGTCGGCGTTGCTCGGAGTCGTGGCGCAACGCTTGCTGCGTACCGTATGCCCCACCTGCAAAACCAAATTTGTCGCACCACCGGATGTTGTGAGCCGTTACGGTTGGGATCCCGCCGATAACGTGCAACTGGCAAAGGGCCGCGGTTGCCCCGACTGTTACGACTCCGGTTACAAGGGCCGCGTCGGCATACACGAAATACTGCAAACCAACACCGAGCTGCAACAACTGGTGATGACCAACCCCAGCCGCGATCAGCTCAATGAATACCTCGTGCAGAACAAGATAAAGACTCTTTTCTCGCACGGTCTCGATCGCGTCGCGGCCCGCGAAACAACGCTCGAGGAGTTATCCCGAGTGGTTAATTTATAGAGCAAAACAGTGGCCATTGAACTCGAAGATCTAAATACACCGTTGGCGCCGACCGCCGCTGCGCGAAAATCGGCGCCGGGTACCCGTCTGTTCGCTTTTCCGGGGCGCAAAAAATTTACCAGCAGTGACCGTATGTTCTTCACCGAACAATTGAGCTTATTGTTGGAAACCGGTACCAGCCTGATGGAGGCGCTGCGCAGCGTGGCGGCGCACACGCAAAACGCGCAACTGCGCGTCGTGATTGAGCAAATGATTATCGATATCAGCGAGGGCAATGCATTTTCGGCTGCCCTTAAGAAGCAGGAAGGCCTGTTTCCCACGACTTACATTAACTTAATCAGGGCCAGCGAAAACGGTGGCTTTACCGCCGCGGTGTTGGCCGAGCTGCTGGAAATGGACGAAAAAAAGGAACGGCTGGACGCGACGCTAAAGTCGGCGCTTTCCTACCCGGCGTTTCTCATGCTGTTCTCCTTCGCGGTCGTTACCTTTGTGTTGGTCGTCGTATTTCCGAAATTTACGGAGATGTTCGCCAATATTGCCGATGAATTGCCGTTGTCAACCAAAATTCTGATGTGGCTTAGCGACCAGATTCTGGACTTCTGGCCGTTTATTATTGCTGCCATTGTTGCGTTGTTCCTGCTCTTCCAGCGTTGGTTAAACAGTAACGGTGGTGCGCAAATTATCGACACCATTAAACTACGCGTGCCGTTCGTGCGGCAAATATTTACCGAGTTGTACGTGGTGCAATCGATGCGGGTCATGGCGCTGTCGCTGGGCAACGGCGTGAGCGTGATGGATACGCTCGCCTCCTGCCGTGACGTTGTGCGTAACCACCACTACCAGCAGTTTATGCAATTTTTAGAAGTCTCGGTGCAAGAAGGCAAGGGCCTGGGTTACGGTTTCAGGCAAACCGACCTGGTGCCCGATATCGTGCAGCAAATGGTGATTACCGGCGAGGAATCGGGCAGCCTGCCCAAGGTGATGCACCGTATCGCCAGCTACTACGAGCGCCAGCTGGACAAGCGCTTGACCCTGTTGGCCAAAGCGGCAGAGCCGGCCATGTTGCTGATAATGGGTGTGGTCGTGGGGCTGCTGGTTAGCTCGCTGATACTGCCCATCTTTAAATTATCGCGCGCCGTCATGTAATCCCCCCCCTCGTAAAGCAAAACTCCTGCACTTTCTCCGATTTCAACTAATCTTTGGAGAGGGAGTCACATTTATCGCGCCTGTTTTCGATAAGCGGGTAGTGCGCATTGTTACACATACACGGAATGCAGGATTTAGGTGTTATGCAGTCTTCATTTATTGAAAAAGGTTTTACGTTGGTAGAGCTGTTAATCGTGGTCATTATTCTGGCCATTTTGGCGGCTATCGTGGTGCCGCAGTTTACCAATACGGCGCGAGATGCCAATATCTCCGCGCTGGATTCGAACCTTGCCAACATACGGTCAGTTGTCGATCTGTATGCGCAGCAGCATCGCGGTGTTCGGCCAGCTCAGCAAGCAGTCACGGCTTGTACTGGCGCGCCTGCGACGTATCCGGCGGCGATTGAAACCGAAGCGGCCTTCCTCAATCAACTCGCGCTCTACAGCAATGCCGATGGTGTGGTTTGTCATTTAAGAAATGATGGCACAAGCGACTTTTTGTTGGGACCGTATCTAACCAAAGCGGAGATACCCGCAAACCCGATCACTGGCGACGCTACCGTGGCCATTGTCAATACGGGTGACCTGACGATGACGGGAGCCGGGGCGGCGGGTGGCTGGCGGTATGACACCGTCTCGGGCAGGTTCATCGCCGATGACACCAACCTCGATCCCAGCGGCAATAGCTACGACTCGCACTAACCGAGTGTAAGCAGCTTGCTACTCTCCCATGTTATGCGTCGCAACGAGGGGCTTTACCTTAGCTGAGCTGCTCGGCGCGTTGGTTATTCTGGCCATTGTCGCCGCACTTGCAATCCCTTCCCTGACTGGCAGCGACGTGCAACAAAAACTGGAGCTTGCCACCGCCGAAATAAGCCAGGCCTTACAGTTCGTGCGCAACGAAGCGATTCGCACTGGTCAGCCACATGCCTTGTATAGCGCAAGCGACGGCCAGATAACGCTATATACTCTCGATACCTCTGGCCCGGCACCGGTACAGGGTGAGATATTGACGCACCCGACGAGCAGGAAAAATTACCAGTTTAATGTGCTCACCGCGCGCAACACGTCCGCCGTCGAGTGGAGTAGTGCAAGCAACCCCTTCACCTTTGAAAGCTCGACCGGTGTCAATATCAGTGCGCGTGATGTTTATTTTAACGCCAACGGCACGCCGCATTTTGTGGACGGCAACGGCATTTACTACCGCCTGACGAGCGGCAGTATCGGCCTGCGCAACAGTGGCTTTGAGCGGAGCATTCGGGTCGCACCCGTCAGCGGCAGGGTCGTTGTGCAATGAGCCGATGCAGTGTTCAGGCCAACAAAGGCTTTTCCTATATCGAAGTATTGATCGCCACAGTATTGATCGCCTTCAGCCTCGTTCCGGCGATGGAATCCTTGCGCATCGGCATTCACGCCAGCGACATCCACGAGACGCGCAATATCAACCAGTTTCGGTTGCAGGGTCGTATGGAAAAGGTGTTGGCGCAATCAGCTGACGTATTGCGAGCCGCCGCCGCTGGCGCAAGCAGCGTCAACAGCACCTACTCCGACGCCGTATCCGACCCTGATCGCTTGCTGGTGTACATAGCTCGTTACGATGGCGCTAATGCGGATGCCGACGATAACCCGTTTACCGGCGGCGACAAGAATTTGTTATGGGTGCGGGTCGCCATAGAAGGCACGGCTGATTCGCTGGAAACGTTGACCCATGTGTTTTAGTCGCCGGCACAATAGCAAGAAGAACAGGGCGGCGCATCGACTGCCGCAGCCCGGCTTCACCTATATTGAATTGCTAATTTCCCTGCTGCTGGGCAGCTTGTTAATGGTGGGCATCAGCAGTGCACTGAGCACGGGCTTTAGCGGCAGCGAACCCGTGCGCGGCAAAAACGAACTCAACCGCCAGGCGCGCTTTGCCATGCAGCGTATGCAACAGGCCGTGAGCCAATCGCCCTGGCTACTAGTGCCGTTCGCCGATCGAATGGCTACCGTCGGCTGGAAAGAAAACGAACGCGATGTACTGGCGGTCACACTGCCGCACAATATTGACAGCGACGGTGATGGCGTCGCCGACGCCGACAATGATGGCGATGGCTTGTTCGACGAAGACCTGCCCGCCGATACCAGCAACGATGGCGCGTCGGGCCTTATTGGAATCGACGATGACGGTAATGGCAGCGTCGACGAAGGGAACGCGGCGAACGACGACGAATATCACATTGGGTTCGCGCTGTTTGACACGAATGAAGATGCCATTAACGGCGACGATGACGACGGTGACGGCTCAGTCGATGACGACCCGCCAGCGGATATGAACAGAGACGGCTGTTCCGGTCGTTGCGATGTCGACGAAGACGGCGACGGCAACTCCAACGAAGACAACCCGGAAAACGACGACGAAGACGACCAGGATGACGAGGACTGGTACGACGCCGTGGTGTTCTATTTAAGCGGCAGCGATTTGATCGAACGCACTCCCGTGCCCTGGGACGAAGACCTAAGTGGTAGTGTGGACGGACGCGACTTCGTCGAACAGACCATCGCCGAAAATGTTACGTTATTTGCAGTAGTACGCGAGCCAATGACCGGCGAACGCACCCAGTTGGTTAGCTTGAGTTTGCAACTTACCGCCAGCGATGGCCAAAATGTTCAACTGACGACTCAAGTTCGCGTTGGCGGCGCATTATGAACCTAGGGCGGCAGCGCGGTTATATCCTGGTGCCGGCGATCTTTATGCTGGCGCTGCTGGCGGTGGTGACCTACCTAATCAATACCGACAGCGCCGCCAATCTCAACCTGACCAAACAACAAGGCGAAGCCCAACGCGCCCGCTATGTTGCGGAGGCAGGCCTCGCCCACGCCGCGTGGTTGGCCAACAACAGTGCTTGCACTGGCTATCATCTCGCAAGCACGACCTTTCAGGCCGGCAGCTATAGCGCCACCTTCGTGCCAAACTACGGTTCCCCCGTTAACGTGCTGGCAACCGGCGTGCTTGCTGACGGCAGTACGGCGAGTGTCGAAAGAGCGAACGTCACGGTGTACGACGAAGTCACCGTTAATTCGTTGCTGTTGCAACCGGGCGACGAAGGCGAAGATACATTTCTGTGGGACGGCGCGCACAAGGACACCAACTTTGGCGCGGCCGATCGCCTGGAGCTCAACAACGCCAGCGCCGAGCGGGTTATCCTGATGCGCTTCGACCTGTCATCGTTGCCCGCGAGCGCAACGGTTAAGTCCGCCAAGCTGGCCCTTTACCTGGAAGAGGTTGGCAGCACCGGCATTAGCAACGGTGTTGTCGGCGCCCATCGTATTACCCGCTCCTGGTTCGAGGGGGTTGACGACGATGTAGACCCTCCCACGGCACCCGGCGCTACCTACCAAAAATACGACGGCACAAAAATGTGGGCTAGCTGGGCCAATGCGGGCGGTGACTATGATCCGACCCCGGTCGACAGCACAACCATTGCCTCTCTCACCGAAGGTTGGTATCAATGGGACGTGACCGAGTTGGCCGACGGTGGCGAGCAGAGTGCGTTAGCCAACGACGGCGTGCTGTTGCGAGCCTCCGCTGGAACCATCGACAAAATTCGCTTTACCAGTAGTGATAATAGCGGCGATCCTGCGCGACCAAAGCTTACGATCACCTACACCTGCGAATGCGGCACCAGTTGCGCCTCAACCCCGGCGCCAAGCTGCGAAGCGGATTACACGCCCATGTCCAAGGCCAGCGAATTTTCTGCCGGCAGTTTGGGAGCGAACGATGTAGAGGCGATCACCTATATTCCCGAGGGTACCCTTTTTAACGGTGCGTTGGCCCCGGCCGATGGCGCCTGGATACTGCTAGACGCGGTCGACGACCTCATCTACATGACCGCTATGGACGGTACCCAATTGACTACGCTGGCCATGCCTGTCGCCGATGTGAATGGTGGGGTTTACATCAGTTCGGGCAGCCATGCCGACGAATTGGCGTTAACGACGGGCAGCGGCTCCGTAGTATTCGTGAATATGGAGGGCGATATCGTCAGCACTTTGGCGACCGGTGACTTTGGTGTTGGCCAGCCGGCCGCTATCGGTTTCGTCGCTGCCAGCGGCAGCGGCACCTACGACGGCAATTTGTTGGTGCTGGACCGCAGCAGTGAAATTGTGACCGTGATTGATCAGGCCGGGGCCGAGCTTGGCACTATCGATGTCAATGATGGCCTGGCGCCTTTTGTGCGGGATGTTAAACACCTGCCCGGCAGCGACAAGTTGATCGTGACCTACGACTGCTGCAAGAACGCCATCTTCGACTTCAGCGGCGCCAAACTGCGTGAATACGACCTGACCGGCTTCGGTGTGACAGTCGCGCAAGCAAGTGCCATCCAGCCGCTGACCTGCGAGCATGTGGTGGCGGACGCGGATGCTGACACCCTGATGTACCTGGCGGCGGACGCGCAAGCGTATATAGAAACCTACCAAACATGGGGTGCGAATCAGAATGACAGCTGGGAAGCGGTCGATCTTGGCGCGCTTGGCGTCCCACCTGGAGCCGTAGTCGAGGTGGCTGTAGTGAACTCCGATGCCGTTAATCAACGCTTCGGTGGAGTACGCGCCGTTGGGTCAATCCTTGACCGTCGTTTGCAACTCCACCAGGCGGAGAATGGTCGGGATCTCTTCGTTATGCACGTGCAGGCCGACGCATTGGCCCGCATTGAGCACTACGCCGATGATATAAACGATGTGTCGTTCATTGTGCTCGGCTACTGGACGGTTGGCGTCTATGAAGAGGCCTGGGATTTTTTCGAGGCGAGTGCTAAAACCACATGGCTGGACCATGCACTGGGTGATTACGATGTTGGCTCCGGGCAAGTGGCCGAGATAGTCATCACCAATGATGATGCCTCCAAGGAACGCGAAGCGGGTGTGAGAACGGATGGTTCGTCGGACCAAAGGATTTTCGATATCCATAAGGCTAAGGGCGGTGGTGTTGACGCAATCACTTTATTCGTCAACGCCGGATCCGACCCGGATGCTACGGTTGAGATCTATGCGCAGCGGACTAACGACATCGATTTTTACCATGCTGGCTATTGGAGTGAGCCGCCGGGCAACTATGTGGAAAATGCAAGCCCTGGCAACACGGCTGCGATTGCCGCTACCTGGCAGGATGTCGATTTGAACGCCGCTGTCGGGGTGCCCGCCGGTGCGGTCGTCAGCATCACGATGATGAACGATTCTAACACGCTGGATAACCCGATGGGCGTGCGTGAATCTGGCTCGGCGCTGCCGCGCGTGCTGCATTTGCAGGAAGCCGAGGGTGGCGGCGCCGACCTTGCTACGCTGCATGTTAATACCGACACGAGCGCCACCATGCAATGGTATTCCACAGAAAGTGGCGAAGATGCCTTCCGTATCAGCGGCTGGTGGGTCATCCCCTGATTCCAGCAATGCGCGAACTGTACCGCTTGTAGAGTTGTGTGACGACTGTAACGCATCGCTGCTGCCGCGTAAGTCCCTGGTTTTCAGCAAGCGTTACTGATTCACTCGCCACATCCATGTGGCTCGCCCTGGCGGGCTTTGTCCGCTGGCAATATCCGCATAGCTTACTAGGCTTAATAGAGATAAATGGATTTGTTTTGCACACTCGTTTTCCATAGTGGCGCGCGATTTTGCCACAGCCCGGGATCCCAGCAAGCAGGATTAACAACAATGCTAAACCAGCTGATCAGCAGCTTTAAAAAGAACACTGGCAGGGTGGCCTACGGTGCGATTGGGGTCGAACCGTCGTTGCGCAGCCTGAATTTTGTGCAGTTGGCAAGCCAGCCGAATGGCGAACCGGGTATCAACGCCTGGGCGTCGGTGCCGTATTTGGGTGACCGCGAAACGTGCATCTATGCCGCGAAAAACCTGCAGCGGGTCGTCAAGCAGGCGTTCAGTAAAAACAACTTCCACGGGCGTAGGGTCAACACCGTGTTACCGGCCTCCGATTTGAAAATCATGTCGGTGAGTTATCAGTTGCAAGCGGGTCAATCAGAAGTGCAGGCGATCGCGCAGCGCGTGGCGGAGCGGGTCGAGGGTGTGTTGCAAGACTATGTCGTCGATTACCTGCCGCTGCGGCAGCAGGAGAACAAGGAAAAATCGACCGCCATCGTCGCCATTGCGCGGCGCGAGCGAGTCATTGCTTATCTCGAGTGTTTACGCAAAGCCGGCTTAAAAGTCGACTGTCTGGAAATTGGCCCGGCGTCGATCAAGCGCCTGGTCGCCGAGATGCATAAACCGCAAGAAGGAGAAACGGTGCTGGTCATCAATTTTGGTCAGCGGCGCAGTTACTTGTCGATTATATCCGGCCGCCGACTGCTGTTCGACGAACAAATTGCCTTCGGTGAAGCGCTGCTGCTGGAAAAGCTGGAACAAGTGCTGGGCCTCAGCGATCAGCTCTCAAAAACCCAGATTATGCAGCACGGCCTGGGTGATGACGATGGTGACAACAAAGTCTATTGCGACACGGTCGATCCGGAAATTCCCAGCACCATATTGCAGGTGTTAAAACCGAGTTTTATGCAGCTCAGTGAAAGTGTACGCCGCGCACTGGTATATGCCGTGTCGGAAACCCGCGGCGACCCGGTCACAACAATATTTTTACTTGGTAGCGTTGCGCGCTGGCGCGGTGCCAACAAGGTGGTCAGTGATTTGCTCGGCATTCCGGTGCAGGTGATTACCGACCCGCTGATACGCTTCAGAGCGAGCGCTGACACGGCGGCAACGTTCGGTGAAAATCACCCCGAGTTTGCGGTGGCGACCGGTTTGGCGCTGCGGGGCTTAAGCGCCCATGGCTGAGCTGGATTTAATACCGCAGGAATACCGCTATTGGTTATGGCAACTCGACTGGCTGAAAAAATCTGCCGCCGGCCTGCTGGCAATACTGTTGTTGGCAGTGGGTGGTTATGTTTATCTGGATGTTACTGCTGCCACAACGCAGCAAAAGCTGCGGGCCTTGCAGCAGCAGAAAGCGATCACGCAACAGCAACAACTCGAGCTCGAGCAATTGAGTAGTCGTAAAGACGAGCTGGCCCGGCAGTGGTATTTACTCAGTGGCTTGCGCGGTGGCACCAGCGTGGAAAGTATTCTGGCCGTTATCGATAAGGCGCTGCTCGACCAGCAAGTCTGGTTTCTCGATTGGCAGTTTGCGCGCGCCGGGCAAGCGGCAAAGCCGAAACAGCGGGCAAAGAATACCGGCTACTTCGTCGTTGCGACCGGTAACAACAAGGGCGAGCCGGCCATGCCCGACCGCTGGCAAGTGGACACGCATATTACGATCAAGGGGCAGGCGCTGGATCACGCCGCGTTCTCCGGGTTTGTGCAACGTCTGCTGAAGCAGCCGCAAATAGCCGACGTCAAGGTCGTTAAGACCGCATTGAGCCGCGTTAACGATATCAATATTGTCGATTTCGATATTGCGATTCTGGTCAACAATACGGGTGCGACGGGTTGATGCGCACTCGTCTCGCCAGTGTTAGCCGCAGCAGCTTCCTGACCACCCTGGGCCTGTGTTTTCTGGTGGTGGTGGCAGCCGTCTTGTCGTACGCCGTTGCACCAAAATTAAAGGCCTATAGAAGTGTGATGCAATCTTATGCGGTGTTGGGGTCGGTGGTGACTACCAACAAGTTCCTGCGGCAAGACTTGCAGGAGCTAAAGCACGACATAAGCGAGCTCGAGCAACACCTGAACGGTGACAGCGCGAGGCTACCGTTTAAACAGTTTGAATCCCATATCATCGGTCGTTTGCAAGACATGGCGTGGCAACACAACATCGTGTTGTCGGGCGTGCAGCCAAAAAAAGGCAAGAAAATCGACCAGTTTCGCGAGATGCTGTTTCGCGTCACGTTGCGTGGGAGCTATTTTGATATTTACGATTTGCTCAGTGATTTTCAAACCGGCCTCGGTTTTGTCGTCGTCAAGAAATTCAATTTAACTCCCTACAAGGGCCGGAACAAAGGTTCATCGCTACGTGTACGGATGACAATCGCATCGTACCGGGTTGAGAAGTAACGATGCACAGATTAATTTTTCAATTCGGCATGGGCGCCGTGTTATGCGCTGGCAACAGCCTGTTGGCCGCCGCCAGCTCGAACGAAGAACAGGTGTTGTCGGTTGTCGCCGCGCCGCAAAACCGCGCCATCAAACATAACCCGTTTGATCGGCCCGACTTTACCAAACATAGAAATAGCACCGTTGTTGAACAACAACAGGCGGCGCCGCAAAGACTCTTGCAGCTAAGAGCGGTACTTTATTCGTCAACGGCGCCGCTGGTGAACATCAACGGCAAAATACTGGCGGTGGGCGAGGAGATCGACGGTTTCTTGCTGCAAGAGGTGAGCGAAGACGGTGCGGTTCTGGTGAAGGACGAAGTACAAATCATGCTGTCGATGACGCAAGAATGAAACCCCAAACAGAACGCAGGAATACCAGCACGGCCAGGGTGGCCACACGGTGATTAACCATGAAAAATAGATCAAAAGCAAATATGGCGCTAAGTCTTGTCGTCGTACTGCTAATGCATCTGCTAGGCAGCGCTCCTGCGCTGGCGAAAGTGAAGCATGACATCAGTCTATCGCTGCGCGAGGTTGATATCGCCGAAGCGATGGAAATGCTGTCGAAGAAAGAGCGCGTCAATATTCTTTTATCGCAGGGCGTTTCCGGCGAGGTGTCGGTGAATCTTTACAACGTCGGCTTAACGGAGGCGATTCGTGCTATCGCCAATGCCGCCGGTTATGATGTTGAGCGGCGTGGCCGCAGCTACTTTATTGTCAAGCACGAAAATGTTGGCAAATACGTCGACAGCGGCATCACCAAAGTTAAAACCTTTAAGCTGCAATACTCCGAAGCGGAAGATGTGCTGCCGATTGTGAAGGAGTATTTATCGAACTACGGCACCATCAAGGAAATGAAAGGCCGTAATTTGTTGGTGGTGGAAGACACCCCGCAATTCTTAAGGCGCATTACGAAAATTGTTGAGGCGGTGGACTATAAGCCGAAACAAATTTTAATCGAAGCGCGCATTCTGGAAATCACACTGGATGACGACGAGTCGTTCGGCATCCAGTGGGAAAACCTGTTTAACGTGAACAACATGCCGGGTAGTAGTCTGGGCACGCGCGGTTTGTCGGTCAATAACAGCGGCTTTTTCGTCAATATCGCGGGCGCGGATTTTACCGCGGCGTTAGATGCACTGCATCGTGAGGGCCGCACCAAAACCCTGTCGACACCAAAACTGCTAACCCTGGAAGATCAACCAGCGTCGGTCATCGTTGGCGATCGGTTGGGGTATATCAATACGGTGACCATTAATGAAGTCACTAGCGAGAATACTGAATTTCTCGAATCAGGGGTGATACTGGAGGTGACGCCATCGGTGGATAACGACGGTCGCATCATGCTTGACATCCACCCCGAGGTGAGCACGGGAACTATCAACGAAGGCATTCCGTCGCAAACCACCACATCGGTGCACACGCATTTGCTAGTGCCCGATGGCGCAACGTCGTTCATCGGTGGCCTGATCAAGTCACAGGATTTTGCCGTGCACACCGGCGTGCCCTTACTAAAGGACATTCCGCTAGCCGGCAAACTGTTCTCGCGCACCGAAAACCGCAAAATCAATACCGAAATCATCGTGCTGATTACGCCACGCGTCGTCAGTGTCGATAAAAAACAGTGGCAACAGAACGAAATGGACAAGGTGGATAAAGAAGTGAGCCGGGCAGAGGAGTTTTTGGGTTCGAACTCGTTGTGATCTAATCTGCCATCCAGTTTGCCCAGTTCCAGCACCAGCGGACCGATTCTCTTATCGTCCTTGCTCAACGCCTCTTCCGGCACTTCCCCATGCCGCAGTAAAGATGCCACAAAAGCCGGGCGACCAGGTCGCTCTTGGTGGCTGCCGGTCGTTATGCGTGAAACTACTGTTTACATTTCGCGCTACACCGTCGTGGCATAATAATCCTAGAAAGCGCAGTTGGATCACGAAAGTATGCACAAGCTCTTAATGCACCTGGGAGATTCGAAAAAGCTCTCATCACCAATAAGGTGACCACGAGTTTTTCGAATCTCCCATGCACATCAAGCTTTTTCATACGAATCAAGAGGTGCACATCTTTTTCGCGCCCAACTGCGGTTTCTAGGATAATGAGCGAGCGTCCATTTGTGCGGGGAGTGTGTCAAGGTGTCGGAACATGTTGCTAAAATCATATGGCAAAAGTCTGCCGGTGCGGCTTTTGTAGACAATGCATTTTCGCGCCACCATGTTTGGGAATTCGACGGCGGTCTCACCGTGCCGGCGTCGGCGTCACCGCATATTGTGCCAGCGCCGATGTCGGTAGAGGAGAATGTTGATCCGGAGGAAGCCTACGTGGCGGCGCTGTCAAGCTGCCATATGCTTTGGTTTCTCGCGATTGCCTCGCGCCGCAAATACGTTGTTGAAAGTTATGTCGACGCAGCCCAAGGTGTAATGGCAGAAAACACCGAGGGTAAACTGACGATGACACGAGTAACGCTGCGACCCAAAGTGACTTTCGCAGCAGACACCACTCCAGCGCCGGACAAAGTAGCTAACATGCACCACCTGGCGCACGATAGCTGCTTTATCGCAAATTCGGTTAAAACGCAGGTTATCGTTGAGCCGGTTGAGGGGTAAATCGAGTGCTCAGGTCCACCAGCCATTGCCGGAAAAGCGTGCTTTCAGAAACTCCATTTGATCGGTTAACACATTACGGTTGGTAAGGTACAAAAACTCATAACGGTTTGGTACAAACGGCACGGCGATTAACTCCATGCCGGCTTCTTCCAGGGTGTGCGCACCCTTGTGATGGTTGCAGCGTTTGCATGCTGTTACGACATTGGTCCACACATCTCTGCCGCCGCGCGATTTCGGGCGCACATGGTCACGCGACAATTCATGGGGGCGAAACGGTTTGCCGCAATACAGACAAGTGTTTTGGTCGCGCCGAAATAACCAGGTGTTACACAACGGCGGATGGAAGCTGGCGCTTCGGACTTTTCCATGGCAGGCCACGATACTGGGCAACTCGAGCACCGAGCGCACGCCGAGGCGGTTATAGCCGCCTCTGATTTCCAGCACAGACTCCCCCACAGACCAGACAATCTGTTCTTTGACCATCAGCGTGGCAGTTTCCTCGCGGGTCAACCAACCCAACGGTAGGCCGGCTTTATTTAAACGTAAAATCTTAGCGTCTGACATAAGTGCAATACATTATATCGCATCAGGGTTAGATGAAATATGACACATAAAATGCCCTGAAAGGAGGGTTATTTTGTTTTCTTTGCGTTCAAGTGAGTATTATTTCGGCGTTGTGGATGGCCTGTATGATCTTTCGCCGCGCCAACTTTGTACGTTTTGAGCTATTCTATTAAGCACGGGCGGTTGTCTTGAATTCGTGCTGTAATGCAATGGCGACGCCTTTCTGACCATTCACTGATAAGGGATTTTCCATGCGGGCACCCGACCGACAAGTCAAACAGCGCTTGAACGAGCTTGAGTCACACTTAAAAGACGAAAATCAACTGCTGGTGGAAGTCGTAAAAAGCTTCCGTAACCTCGACCGCGTCGCTTACCGACTAGGATTATTACGACCCAATCAGTCCTTCGCCTTTCATGTGCCCTGGTGGCCGCTGATCTCGATACTGGGCACGTTTTCTGCCGGCAAATCGAGCTTTGTGAATCGCTATTTGCAGTTTGACTTGCAGGCAAGTGGCACCCAGGCGGTCGACGACAAGTTCACCGTCGTTTGTTATTCCAAAGACAAGGTGTCGCGCAGCCTGCCGGGAATCGCGCTGGACGCCGACCCGCGCTTTCCTTTTTACCAGATGCGCGAGGAACTGGAGAAAGTCTCGCCCAGCGAAGGGGCTAGAATCGACAGCTATCTGCAGCTCAAGACCTGCCCTAGCGAACGGCTAAAAGGGCAAATTGTTATTGATTCTCCCGGTTTCGATGCCGACGCGCAACGCACAGCCACCTTGCGCATCACCGACCATATTATGAATTTGTCCGATCTGGTGCTGGTGTTTTTCGACGCACGGCGCCCCGAGCCCGGCGCTATGCGCGACACGTTGCAACATCTGGTCGGCAATACGGTAAACCGCAGCGACGCCAGCAAGTTTTTATACATTCTGAATCAAATCGATACCACGGCCACCGAAGATAATCCGGAAGAAGTCGTTGGTGCCTGGCAGCGCGCCATCGCACAAGAGGGTTTGACCGCCGGAAAATTCTACACCATCTTCAATTCCGATCAGGCCAGACCGATCGATAACGAGGCTGTTCGCCAGCGTTTGCAAGCCAAGAGCGACGTCGACTTGGCCGAAATCTATGCGCGCATCGGCCAGGTCAGGGTTGAGCGTTTCTACCGCATCGTTGCCAATCTGGACCAGACGGCGCATCAAATGGAAGACGACCTGGTGCCGCGTTTGACGGCGCTAAAGAAAAAGTGGCGCACCGGCGTAGCCTGGCGCAGCGCCCTGTTCTTGTTCCCCCCCATCGCCGGCCTGCTGGCTGTGGGCGTGCACGGCAGTCAAAACAACGCAGCCTGGTGGAACTGGGTCAGTGGCTCGTGGCAAACAGCGCTGCTTGCCGGCGTTCCGATTGCCGTTGTCCTGCTGTGGATTTACGCACTTATCAAAAAACGTGCGGCGTTGAAGGTTGGCAAATCCATCATGGCAGACGATTTGGGGGCGGAACAACGCGACGGCCTGAAAAACGCATTTGCCCGCAACACGGGCTTCTGGAATAGCGTGTTGCGCAGCAGCCCTCGCGGCTGGGGCTGGCGTTCCCGGAAGACGTTGCGTGATGTGTTCACCAACGCTGACCGCTATGTGCAGGAGTTGAACAACCGTTACACTGATCCATCTGGCCATGATGACGAGCGCCCGGCGGAGGTCACAAAAATATCCGAGGCTGCCGCATAGTGCGTTTTACTCGCTGGGATTAAGCAGCAGCCCTTCGTAGTCAATATCCCGGGTTTGATAAACGAGCTTGAGGTTTTCGCCTGCATAGTTTGCTTTCAGCGTTACTGTACCCGCTGCCAATGCGTCATCGCGCTCCGTAGCAGCGTGCGCATCGGGATCCGGTTTGGCTAACAGGTGGGCCAGGGTTTTATAGCTACCGTCCTGGTAGCGCAGCAGCTTGACCTCAACGACTCTGGACGCGCCGTGCGATATGGGTAGCCACAAGTCGGGAAAGCCATTGTGTTGCGAGGCAAGGAATATGTTAAAAGCGACCCCGGTTTCAAGCTCCGGCAGCAACAGCTTTGCAATATTGCCCTGTTCCTTATACAGATGGCCCCAACAATGAGTGCCGTTACACTCAAGATCCATCCATAGTTTTATCGCAGCAGAGACTTTGTAGCCAAAGAATGAAACCGGCTTAGCAATAAATTGGTTCCGGTATTGAAAAAATACTTTACAGTCCGTCTCGATGCAGTCTTCTTCGTCTTCCCCGTAGTAGTAATCTGCCTTAGCCTGAAAAACTACGTCAAAATGTTGTTCTAGGAATTCTCTAAAGCCTAACGGAGTGGTTGGCGCATCGGCGTTATCGCGGCCGTTTGTGGTGCGCGAAGATTGTACTACCTCGTTGCCGTCGGTGGCTTCGTAGATGGAATTGCAGATCCAGCCGCCGTTTTCCAACTTATTTGCCAGCAGCCACGCCTTATTGGCGCAATACTCTTTATCGTTCCGGGCGTCCCATAAGACCTTCGAAGCGACCCCTTCGGTTGGTTTATGGTACGTCACATTACACACAACTTCGCTGTCTTGCGGCGGGTAGCGTGTTTCAATGACGCGAATGCTCTGGCCGGCGTGGCATTCGATTTTTCGCGCCTGAAGATCAAAGCTTATTATTAATAGAGCGGCAATAAACCCCAGCCGCAGTGTGACTGATTCCTTCATAATAGCGCAGATTACCCGTGGTCAAAGATTGATCTATTATGCCTCAACAATCGGTATCAGAGTATTGTTTGTTAACAAGCCCTGGTTCAAGCTTCCGGCGGTGTCGAAAATTGAGCAAAAAGCTCGGCGCCCGTCATATTGTTCGTGTCGTCCGCGAAAGAATAATAGGCGGGCTTTTCGTCAATAAACACCTGGTGATCGAAGACAATGCCTTCGGTGTTACCGAACAGGCCAATGGGCATGATGTATTGATCATTTTGTTTCAGCCGGTAAAACAGGTGTGATCCGCACTTGCTACAAAACCCGCGTTCTGCCCACTCGGAAGAGTCGAAGACGGAGATCTGCTCTTTCCCTTCGAAAGATACGGCGCTACCACAGTCGATGCCCATAAACGGCCCGCCTGCCCATTTTCTGCACATCTCGCAATGGCATGCGCCTACTTTCCTGTCTGCATTTTTTGCAACGATATGAACGGCGCCGCATAGGCAGCTACCTTGCGTTTCATCTGTGTTTGTCATGGCGGGCTCCTAACGCTGGCTGCACTCGTCGCTTATTGTAAACGATGCGCAGCCGCATCAGAAACTCAATCGAATGCCGGCCTCAATGCTGCGTCCCGGCGCCGGCGCAAAATCTTTGATAAAGGACGTGTGCTGGCGTTGCTCGTCATCCGATAAGTTGCGCCCTTGCAGGAACAATGTTGCGATGGCGTTTGAACCGACTCCACCCACGCGCAAGTCGGCACCGAGGTAAACACTCCAATCGTTGAAGCTGTCGGTCGGCAGCTCGAAGCCTGCGACATCGTCCTGTTTGGCTGTTTGGCTATAATCTACGCTAAACGTCAGCTGGTTCCAGCGTTGGCCCAATGACCAGTGCGCTTCCACACCGCCACCGTAGCGGTGAGAGGGAATTCGTGGCAGGTTCCTGCTACCCGCTCCAGCGGGCGCCTCGTCGAGCCTGGCTCGTACCGTGTCAAACATTGCTTGGACGCTGAGGTCGCCGTTCGACCAGCGGCTGACAACCATTTCAGCTTGCGCATCCAACCCGGTAAAGTTTGCATCACCTTGGGTGTAACGCAACAACGGCAGCCCGTCTGTCAATTCTCCACTATCGGTCTGATGGATAAAATCTTCAAACTGCACATGATAAAAGGTCGATTCAAAGCGCCAGCGTTCACTAGCAAAGCGCAATGATGTGGATAGGCTGAAGGCGGATTCTTCGGCAAGATTCGCATCGCCCAGTTCATAGCTTTGGGTCGCGAGGTGTGCTCCATCAGCGTACAGTTCTTCGCCCACCGGCGCGCGTTGCGAATAATCGGTTTGCACGCTTAGCGACCATTGTTCCGCGAGCTGGAACAGCAAGCCGAGCGAGCCACTGAACGTCGTGAAGTCACGTTCTGGCAAGTTGGCAGGAGAGTGTTCCACGTGATCGACACGGACACCGGTTTCGATGTCGAACAGGTTGAAGTTGTGTTCACCCACCCAGAACAATCCGACCGCTGTCGTGTCCACTGGCGGTGCAAAGGCTTCCTCGCCGAGAGCGCTGAATTCGCGGTCACTGTATTGCAAGCCCAGCGCACCATGCCAGCCTGCCAGTTCCTGATGCACTAATTCCAGTCGTGCTTCCCATGCTTCGTTGTTGAACCGAGTGGCGACCGCGCCGTCGGCTTCCAGTTCAGCGTGCTGGTAGTCATTAATACCCACGCGCAAATTTATGCTGTCAATACCCTCCAGTGGCTGTTCGAGCCCCGCTTCCAGGTCCACGCGCGTTTGTTGCATGTCCAACATCGAATTGCCGGCTTCTTCAGCGTCCTCTGTGCCATCGTTTTCTCCTTCTTCCCCCGCGTGCGCGTGTTCCCCCGCGTGCGCGTGGCCGCCGGGCAGGCCGTAATCGGCATCCAGCTTGCTCACGGCCAGGCCGACAAAGCCACGCTCGCCGATGAAAGATACGCCAATGGCGCCGCCGGCTGCATCGAATTCGCTGCCCGGTAAGCGGCCGCGCGCTTCCGCTTCGCTGTCTCCGTCGGCCTCTTCCAGCGCGCGCAAACGGTCGGACTCGGCAAAACCAGGAATTTCATAATCGTTGGCTTCCCTGCCGAAGGCGTCGAGATGCCAAGCCAGTCGACCCGCGGCCCCATCGAGGCGCAACGCACCAACTTTTTTATCGGCGTTGTCGGCGCCACGCAATTCCAGTCTGCCCTGCAGGCCATCTTCCGGCAGCGCATGCGGGATGCGGCCGGTATGTACGTCCACCACACCACCGATAGCACCGGGTCCATACAGCAAGGTAGCGGCGCCTTTAAGTACTTCAATGCGGTTGGCAATAAAGGGTTCAACCGTAGTCGCGTGGTCGGTGCTGGTGACAGACACATCCAGGGTATCTATCCGGTCTTCCATCACGCGCACGCGGGCGCCGCCCAAACCGTGAATTACCGGCCTGCCTGCCGCCTGTCCGAACGACGCGGAGCGGATGCCGGCTTCTCGCGCCACAGTGTCGCCGATGGATGCTTGCATCTTGCGCCGCAGTTCTTCATCACGTAACACGGTGGCAGGCTGTGCCAGGCCCTCAGCCGACAACGGATGGCCAGTGACGCGCACTTCCTCCAGGGGCGTGTGCTCATCATGTTGGTGCACGGGTTGGTCCGCCTGTTGTGCATGGGCGGGATTCAGAAATACTAAGGCGGCAATGCAACCGGCAGCCAGGCGCGAGCAGTGAATGTCTTGCATGGTAGTCTCCAATAAATAGCCAAACGCGCGGTTGCAGCACCGCGAATGATAAAATAGCAGGGGTTCTAGCTGGAGATTACGGGTGGTGCGCGGCTGGCGTAGCTGTGCCGAATTTCCTGTGGGCGAGTAACGAGTAGTAATGTCTGTGCCGCGCTGGCAGCGAACACAGGTGCGTCGATGGGCGCGTCGGTAACGATGGCAGCGCTGTTGTCAGCAGATAGGCAATAGGCGCAGATGCTGGATAGTTCATCATGTTCGTGCACATGATCCAGCATCAGCCATTGCGCCAGCACCAGTAGTAGGCTGGCGCTGATTGGAAGGAGCAGACGGTTGCGTACGCGCATACAGTTACTTTAAGTGAGTTCGTTGCACGAAATCAAGCCGCATTGTAAGCCCTGCCGAGAAGGTGCCGAGGTTTAAGCGCCTAAGGCCAGTTGGTATACCGGTATAGCCGTTTCGCGACCTCGTAGGGTCGAGGCCCGAGCCGGGCAATGCGCAGCTTCCAGCGAATGCGTTGTTCAGCTTTTAACAAGGCTTTTTTGTGGTTAGGAAAATACGGCCGCAGCTCATTGAAAGCCAGCAGGCGATCGGAGAGCATGCGCGGCATGCCGTATTGGAACGACAAGCTGCCCAAACGCTCGCGGTGAATGGCCATCACCTCATCGACGAAGCCAACCCGGCCGCCGCGCCCGATCAATACGTTGAACACCCAGTCCGCCGACGCGATGCTGGTCGTGCGGTACCAGTCGGGCAGCTCTGCGATCGCGTTGCGACGGGCAACGGTAGAGATTTTGTGCACGAAGTTGTCGATCAAAAGCTCATCAATGTCGTACATGCGATTGCCGCGCGCCGGGCGCCGCGAGCGCTCGTGGTTGCCGTCGTCGCTGACATGCTCGATTCGATGGCCGCAGAGCGCGCACTCGGGATGGGCGTCGAGGAAGTCAACCTGGCGCTGTAGTTTATCGGTGCTGGTCCAGAAGTCGTCGCCGTCGAGAAAGGCAACATAGTCGCCGCGGCAGGCGTCGACCGTGGCCATGAAGTTCGACAGGCCGTAGTCGCCGTAGTTGTCTTCGGGTAGCAGCAGGCGCACCCGGTCGGGCCATTGGGCGCGGATGTCTTCAAGCACTTGCCGCGTACCGTCTGTCGATGCATCGTCACCGACGACCACCTCGAATGGGAAGTTTGTCTTCTGTTGCAACACGCTGTGCAGCGTTTGGCGAACGTAGGCGACTTCCTGGAAGGTCACAATCGAGACCGAGAGCTTCAAACTGCCACCTCGGCGTGCGCACGGGTGGGTAGGTTGCACAGCAGGCCCAGCGATATTACGACCAACTGCACAGTGAAGATCACGACAACGGCCACTGCCGCGCCGTGCAGGCCCTGGCTGGGTATCAGAGTAAAGCAGGCGACCGCAGCCGCCAAGGCGACGCTGCCATACTGGAAGGTTAACCACCAGAAACGGCGCGCGGCGATCATACCGAACTGCATGACGTCGGCGACGAAGCGGATGGTCGCCGCCGCCACGACCCACACTAGAACGTTGGCATAGCTTGCATACTCCGGCGTATACAGTAGGCGCAATATTCCTTCACCCCAGTAGGCGACCAGGAATAGTCCCAGCGTGCCGATTGCGCCCGCCGCCGCCGCCATTTTGGCGATAAGAATGATGAAGAGGCTGCGTTTGCCGGCGGCATGGTGACGGGCCAGGCGAACACTGGATGCCGTGCCCAGCGCGTGAACCAGACGGCTGGGCGCCATGGCGAGCGCCATAATGGCCGCAAAATAACCCAGCGCTTCCAGCCCCAAAACATCCTCTATCACCAGTCGCGGCAAGTACAAGGCGATCATCACCAGAACGGTAGCGAAAGTCAAAGGCATGGCGATAAGGCCAAGCTTGCGCAGCGCCATCATATTCCACTGTGGCCAAAATGTTCCTCGTTCCTCCAGCAGGGCCCGGCGGCGCCCAATGCGCAGATCGTAGAAATATAGTACTAGCACGTGCGCCAGCAGCTGCCCGAGTATGGCAACTACCAGTGACCCGGTGAGCCAAAACCCCACCGTCAATAACGCCAGCGAGAGGGGGCCGAGCATGCATAGCGAGCGAGCAATGTAATCCATGCGCTCCTGCGCCTGGAAGAGTCCGTAAATCATGTCCGAGATCAGTTCCAGGCAACGCGTTAGCGCGTACAGTAATATGACAAGCAGCACCGTCTGCGATTGCGCGAGGTGCGCGCCGCCGGCAATCATTAAAGCCAGCGCCGTGCCGATTGCCAGAATGCGTAAGCCAAAGTAGTCGCCGAAGTCGTACTTGCCCACCGTGTCGCTGGCGCGCACTTGGCGCAAGCCCATGCGGGCGATCTCTGCCAGCGGCAGGCAAATCGCCTGCGCCAGCGCGTAGATGCCAACCGTTGCGGGGTTGGAGAGTTTGGCCAGCACGATCAGCGCAAGCCAGAGGGAAAGCGCGGCGGAGAAGCGGCCGGTCAAAAGCGCCAGAAAATTACCGCGCATGGAAAGACGGTCAGCATTTACGCTTATGGGGCTATTTTTTTCAAGGCCCGCATTTGGCTGCCGCGTGCTCACTGCGGCGCGCCGTTGCTTATTTGGGGGGCGCGATAAGCGGGGAAGAAATCGGGGCTATCCTCCGCTTGTGCGTCGTGGGCACAGACCAGCGTCCGGTAGGCATCTATGTCCAGCACCCAGCGGCCCAACACGAAGTCGTGCCGCAGGGGCGAGAAACGGCTTTTGAATGAATACAGCGAATCTTCTTTGCCGCCGCGCCCGGCACCCAGGTGCAACAGGCGCGCCCCGAGGCTGTGGGCGATTTCCGCTAAGCCGTCGAGCAGGCACTTAAGGGGCGACAGAGCACGAAACACAGGGTTGACGCCGGCAAGGTGCGCCTGGGCGATATGCCCGCGTACCGTGAACAGCAGGGCCGCGGCGAGCTCGCCTTCCTGCTGCGCCACGACCAGATGGCCATCACTGCCCAGTGCCGCACGCAGCCCATCGAGATATTGCTGCGAGAACAGGTAATGTTGGTCGGCACGGTTGTTTGCCATGGTGGCGCGATAGAGTTTGCCGAAAGCGCCAAAGTGAGTCCAGGCCTGATCGTGTTCGATGGCCAGCCCCGCCCGCTCGGCTGCCTGGATCTCCTGGCGCAGAACTTTCCGGTAGGAGGCGCGCCGCTCAGCTCTGCTGAGTGAGAGATCGATTGACACGCTGCGACCGAGGCATCGTAGTTCGTCGCCGTGGGGGCGTGCCGACCCGTGCATGCCCTCGCAGTATGCGTGGTTGCCAAGTAGCGGGTGAAAGCGGGTGAATAGCGTTACGAGTCGCTGTTCGGTCCAGACGGCGCGCATTGCCTGCCAGGCGCGAGCGCGGAAATCCGGGTCTTCTAGTCCCAGGCCAACAGGGCCCGGGTAGCCGTACACTGAATTAGCGTCTACCTGTTCTGAGCCGTCAATGGTTGTGATCAGGTAGGGCCAGGCCAGGAACTGATCCCGGGTACCGTAAACAACGAGTTGCGCCCGACCTTCTTCCATGCGTTCGGAAAACGCGTGATATGCGGCGCGATGGTAAAAATCGTGCGGCGCGCGATTTAACCACTGATCCCAGGCGGAATCATCAGGGCGCAGGACTGCGGTGACGTCAGCCACCAACAGTATCCTCTACTACCGTCGGCCAGAGAGCCGGGAACGTGGCGGGATCGGCGTAGTCGGGTAAGCCGTCCGGTCCGCTGCGGCAAATACGGTCGTGCGGGAGGACGATCGGCGTGCCGTCCGCCGCTGAGCAGGCCCGGTAGCGGTTTGCGCAGTCCTGCAGATGCGCGGCGACCGCGAAGCGACCGCCAGTGGAGCTGTTTGGCCCGCTGGCATGCAGCGTGCGCATATGGTGGAAGCTGACTTGCCCCTTGCGCAAGCGGAGAGGAATAATCGATTGCTGAGGAATTTTGCGTCCCAGGCGTTGCGCTAGGTGGTCAAGATCCGGGTCGTTGAAGCCGCGCACATGTTCGGACTGCGGCCAGAGGTGGCTGCCGTCAACAACGTAAAGCGTGCCGTTGGATTCGTTGGAATCATGCAATGGAATCCATGCCGTTAACATGCTCTTCGATGTGCACGTGGACCAGTACGAGTGGTCGGTGTGCCAACCGACGGCGGTTTGGCCGGCCGCGGTATTTGGCGGCTTATAAATCGCCTGATCGTCAAACAGCCGGATTGCCGGGCTGCGTGACAGGCGCGCGGCAATGGCCCCCAGAATCGGTTGTAGTACAAGCGCACAAACGCCGTTATTTTGCAGCGAACAAAACTCGTTGTTGCGCACACCGTCGCCATCACCCGGCCGCCAGTCGGCGAAGCCGGTATCGATTGCCAGGCTGCGGTCGCGATGACCGGCGTGGTGCGCTTCAATTGCCGCGCGAGTCGCGTCGAGCAATGCCTCCGGCAGAATTTCCTGGGTAACGAACCAGCCGCGCCGTTCGTAGTCGCCAACGGCATCATCCGTTGGCAAGCTCGCTGCATCTATGGTGACGACGCCTGACACAACCGCCTCCAGATCAGGCCTTGGCAAAGTGCGGAAGGCGCGGGTCTTGGCACTGTGCTAACCCGGCGCGCACGGCGTCCGACTGATGCAGCGCCATTGCGATACGGTTAGTAAGTATGGCGACATCCGCCTCGCTGACGGCCAAACCGGTTGGAAGAATGAAAACGCTTTGCGCCAGCGCCTCTGTCACGGGCAGCGTGTGACCCGCTGCGGGGTAAAGCTGTTGGTACGGTTCCATGCGGTGGCAGCCGGGGTGAAAGTAGCGCCGCGCCATAACGTTTTCCAGGCGCAGGGTTGCCACCAGCTGGTCGCGGCTCAAGCCAGCCTCCGCGGAATCAAGCTCGGCGACAACATAATGGTAGTTGTGTCGTTCCGCCGGATTGCGTTGCATCACGCGTACCCCCGGAATGTGCGCCAGGCCGCGTAAATAAGCGCAGTGGATACGCTGATTGTGCGCGATGATGGTGTTCATCGCTTCGAGCGAGGTCAACCCCATAGCGGCCGATGCCTCGCTCATCTTGCCGTTGACTCCGAGGTGGCTGACTTCATCCTCGGCAGAGAAACCGAAGTTGGTCATAAAACGCAAACGCTCCGCCAGCTCGCCGTCGTTGGTGACGATAGCGCCACCCTCAAACGCATTGATGAACTTGGTGGCGTGGAAGCTAAAAACTTCGGCGTTACCAAAGCTACCGACCAAGCGCGTGCCCAGCGTGCAGCCGAAGGCCTGCGCCGCATCGAACAGCAACTTGAGGCCGCGCCGGTCGGCGATCTCTTGCAGCGCATCGACCGCGCAAGCGTTACCCCAGAGATGGACGGCCAATATGCCGCTGGTGCGGGGCGTGATGGCTGCTTCGACCCGCACCGGGTCAAGGCAGTGGGTGTGTGGGTCAACATCGCAAAAGACCGGTCTTATCCCCTGCCACGACAGTGCATGCGCGTCGGCGATGAAGGTGAAAGATGGTACGATCACCTCGCCCTCCATGCCGAGCGCGCGGCTAGCGAGTTCGAGACCGATAGTCGCATTACAAGTGGCCACGCAGTACCTGGTGCCGGCTATCGCGGCCACGCGTCGCTCAAATTCCACCACCTGGGGCCCGAAATTGGTCAGCCGGTAGCTGTTCAGTACCGCGTCCATGCGTTGCAGAAAGCGCTCACGATCCGGCACGTTAGGCCGGCCAACGTGGAGAGTTTCTGTGAAGGCCGGGGTTCCGCCAAGCAACGCCAGTTGTTCTTCGCAACTGTTCTGTGCGGCAGGGTTCGCCGGCTGCACGGTGCTAGTGTAGTCGGACGAATGCATAATCCATGGAGTCCCCTAAATCAGAATTGTTTTTTTTGCAGCAATTTTAAGCCGCTATTTACAACAAGCATACAGCAAAAAACCAAGGCCACCTTGAGAAATATCAAC
>CAZJDL010000017.1:0-39913 GCA_964544755.1 uncultured Pseudomonadales bacterium
AAAAGTTTGAGTAATAGCCCGACACTTTCATCGAGCACGCCGGAAGAGTAAAGTGGGTAAAGTAACCATGCATACTCAAACGTTATTCCGTACTGTGATCGTGCTGCTGGTGATAACCGTGCTGGCGGGCTGCGCGAGTCTGGGTACAGTCTCTCAGTCCACACTGCTGGAACAGCACGCGCAGTTGCTTAGCGGCGCCAGCCTTTCCCCCGACGGTGAGCCTTTGACCCCGCTTGAGTCGGTGAATTTATTGGCGGTAAATGACGAGATGCGCGCGTTTCTCGAAAAGCACATAGCCGGGCGCAATGGTGACGCGCGCAAAACGGAGCTGATTGTCAGGGCACTTCTAGACGATGGTCTGCAACTGCACTATAGCAATCTCAAAACCTATACCGCCGAACAGGCCTTCCGCGAGCGCGAAGGTAATTGCTTGTCTTTTACCAATTTGTTTGTCGCACTTGCACGCGAGGCCGGTCTGGAAGCCCACTTCCAGGAGGTACGAATTCCCCCGATGTGGACCGCCGAAAGCAATACGCTTTATTACAATCTTCACATTAATGCGCTGGTGACGTTGCATCAGCGAGATCAGGTCGTCGACTTTGATATTCAGGAGTTTAGCAACAGGTTCGGCCGGCGCCGGATTAGTGACAATGCTGCGGCCGCGCAGTACTACAATAATATGGGCGCGTATTATCTTAAGAAAAATGATCCAGTCGAGGCCTTCCGGCACGCGCGCAAGGCGATAGAACTGCGGCCCAACACCGGCTACTTGTGGGCTAATTTGGGTACCATCCTGCGTCACGCGGGTGCTCTGCGGCACGCGGAGCGGTCCTATCTGGTGGCCATAGCGCTGTCTGAAGAGCCTGCCGCCATGAGCAATCTCGCCAGGCTCTACCGGAAAGCGCTCAACAAACCGGAACTGGCCCGTGAATATGACGTCAGAGTGCAAGCGTTTCGGCGCAAGAACCCCTACTACCTTTACGCGCAAGCCAAGCAGGCTTATGCCGCCGAGAACTACGAAATCACGCAGCAATTCCTCCGCTCTGCGATCAGGCGGCACGCGGATGAACACCAGTTTTATCGCCTGCAGGGATTAGCCTGGCTAAAACTGCACGAACCCGGGAAAGCACGAAAGAGCTTCTCCAAGGCCGCCAAGGTCTCCACCCAGGCCGAGCACACCGCAGTGTACGAACGCAAGCTACAACTATTGGCACAGACGAATCGGTGATCCTAGTCGTAGATTACGTCATACCACAAACGATATAGCCGGAGCGAGGAAGACTCGCGACAGGGCTCTAGACTTGTCACTTACGAATGGGATCGATTAGCCTCATTTTTTCAGGCGTTAGAGCTCGATGCCTGCGTCAAGAAAAATTCGTTTCACCGGCTGCAACTCGCGCTCGTAATGACGCCATTTCTGCACCGAGGTGTTGTACAACGGTTGGCGCACCTGACTGGCGCTGGCCGTATCCACCGCCGATTTATTGCTGTGGAAATTCAGGCAGTTTTCGTCCCACTGCAGGTCGCAGAAATCCAGCATGCGGCGAATTTCCTCTTCGGGCTGCGCCACCAGGTTTTCATACTCTACGTCCAGAATACGGTTGGGAAACAAGCTGTGCCAGAATGCCATCAAATCGCGGTACAGCAAATAGTGTTTCGCGGTGTTTTCCAGGTCATACGAATATTGGTAAAAGTTCTTGCCAAAGGTTTGCTTGTAAACACTGAAACAGGTGTCCATCGGGTTACGCACGCTGTGAATAAAGCGCGCTTCAGGCAAGGCATATCCAATTAAGCCGATAAAAAAATAATTCATCGGCATTTTGTCGAGGAAGAAACGCGTATTGCCGGCAGACGGTTGCGCCAACTCAATATAACGTTTGCCGATTGCCTGAAAGTCAATATCGAGACCGGGTTGTTCGAAAAAGTTTTCAAAAAAATCACCGCGGCTGTCTTCGCCGTAGAGCTCCTGCACCGTCATGCGAAAACACATCAACTCGCCGGCCGATGTGACCTCGCTGTGGCTGGACAGGATGCGGTCGATCAAGGTTGAGCCGGTACGCGGCATGCCGACGATAAACAGCGGTCGGCGATCATCGCAGCCTTCTTTGCCCGCCACATGTTCTGGCGACTCAAACCAGCGTCGAATGGATGATAGTACGCGCTTGTCTGTTGCGGCATTGTAGCGCGTGGTTTTGTTGGTTAAGTCGGCGCTTTTCTTGAAATTCTCAAATGCCTCAGCGTAGCGGCCCATGTCTTCGTATTCTTTGCCCAACGCCGAGTGAGCAAATATCAGGTCCGATGCCGAGCCGAAATCCCGTTGCAGAAAATCCTGCAACGCCACCAGGTTATTGTGGTCGGCGTTCCACTGCCTTAAATAAGACAAAGCGTACAGGGCGCGCACGGTATCCGGATTGATCGCCAAGGCGGTGCGATAGCTTTTCTCGGCTTTTGCCAAATCGCCCAGGCTCTGATTATGCCAGCCCAACATGCAATGAAACTCGGTGTTCTCTGGCTGTTGCTCGACCAGCCTTGCGCACAAGGCCGCCGCCTTTGCATGCATTTTTAGCAAATTCATGATGCGAACCCGAAGCAGCGTCCAATCTACACCCTCGGCGCCAATACCCTGCACCCGAGCCAGCAGTTGCGCCAGCGCAGTGAAATTTGCCGTGGCGGCATAGCAACTCACCAGATACGTATACGTGTCTATGCGCTTGGCGTCATATTGCAACAGCTTGTTGAGCAACCTGGTCGCTTGTGGGTATTTACCTTTTTTCAGCAAGGCGGCGCAGGCAAGATGCAGAATTTCGGCATTTTCGATGCCTGCGTCTAACAGACGGGTGCTGTTTTCCAGGCTACGGTCGATATCCGTTGCCAGATATTCTTTCGCATTTTTCAAACAACGTTGGGCGCGCGCTGCAGTTAACATCGTTGCAATTCCAGGTGTGCCTGGCAGGCAAAATATCAGGTTAGGCTCTTCAAAATTACTAGCGTGGTGATGGCCGTCGGCGTAGTATAAAGGCGTAAAAATATTAATGTAAGCGGCACGCCCTGGGCGAGGTCTTCACCATGCTTCCTGCATACGCATTGCTTATTTTACTCTCCGTGCTGATCGCACCCGATCACACTTACGCTTTTGATCGCTCGCATTCGATTGACCCGCGAGTAGACCCGCCCACGGCATACGGTTTGAATTTGGTACGGCCAGAACACCGGCAAATCATCGATGATCGCGTGCCTGCGGTACCCACCAGTCATTCGATAGACGTGGAACATTTTACTGCAGAAATCGCAAGGGTTGAAGTGCAGGCCGGCCCCTATGCGACTCAACTCACTCAACCTCTGATGGAGCTGGGTTCGGCGTACCGCAACAACGGCGACGCGCAACAGGCAATCGATATCTATAAACGCGCGATGCATGTGCTGCGCATTAACCACGGACTCGATACACCGCTGCAAATTCCGCTGCTGACGCAACTGATCGACGGCCATCTCGCGCTCGGGAACTATAAGGAAGCCGACGAAAAACACAGCGTTTTATACCACTTAAAACTGCGCATTTATGCGGAGGAAGATCCGCTGCGCCATATCGCAACCGAACACTTCGCCGACTGGCAGCGCAGTGCCTACCTGGCTGAACTGGGCAAAAAGAAATTCAACCGCTTGCTGGGAATTCACAACCTGTATACCAATCTAACGGAGATACAGGCAACAAAGATCGGTAAAACTGACCCCGCACTGGTGCCCCTTCTTTACAAGCAAATGCAATCCCAATACTTGATCTCGCTGTACAGCGGCGAAAAGAAAGATAACGTACAGATTAATTCTCCGCAGCCTGGGGGTGAAGATACCGCGCGGTTACCCAGCCAGGCAGAAATGCAGTTTTTGATGTTGCAGAAGAATAACTTCCGCAATGGCAAGAAATCCATCAAGCGCATTCTAGACATCTACCGGCACAATCCCGACACTCCAGCCGTAGATATCGCCAAGGCCAAGATAGCGCTGGGAGACTGGCATATCTGGTTTGGCAAACCAGTGATTGCCAGACACCGCTACGAGGAGGCGTTTGAATTGCTCGCTGCGAGCGAGGACAGCGAAGCGCTAATTGAAGAGTGCTTTGGAAAACCGCTGGAGCTACCCACCTCCGGCGTGTTTCAACCAGGAAGAATTGCCCCGCGGGCCAGGCATAAGGGCGAAGTCGTTATGCATTTTTCGGTGACTAACTACGGCGCAGCAAGGAACATAAAAACAATACTATCCGATCCGGCAATGAAAGAAACCGACGCCGGCCGCAGGACTTACAAGATGTTAAAAAAAGTGCGCTTTCGGCCGCGTATGGAGGCCGGAAAGGTGGTCTCGACCGAGGGGCTGGAGCGCAAGTATTACGTTTCTTATTGAGCGTTGCAAATTTACGCCGTTATGTAGGGTGCGCTTTGCGAGATGATAGGTATTCATCATGCAGCGTGTTCTCCTTTTTGTGCAGGTACAGGTAATAGCGTCTCGTCGTCTTCACGCCTGGCCTGTTCCAGCTCTTCCAGGTCAACCAGTCCGGTATTGCGCCCCAGCCGCTTGAGGTCACGGTACGCTAGCAGGACACTGGCCACCCATAGCCCCCGCTGTTCATCAAACCTCAGCTGATCTCGCTGAGCACGATGATTGCGCTGCGTATGAGTGAATTCGACCGTGCCAAGCGGCGTGGTATAGCGCTTGCTGGCGCCTGTCGTCATGACGGTCAGATAATTCTGGGTCAACTGGGAGATGACGCCGCGTTCCGCCAGTACTGTTTCAGCGGTGAGATAATTAAATGCCATGGGGCGCAGGTGGGGCACCATTGCTTCCAACGGATAGGCGCTCATGCTGCGCGCATCAGGATTGGCATATAAACCACGCGCAACGCGTAGCAAGCGACCCGCCCGACAATGCCGGGCCAATGACTTCTTGAGCGTCTCGTCACGTTCGCCAGAGAACAACACCGCAATCTGGGCGCGGGAAAGCAACCAGACACCGTGTCGGTCCATTCGGCGTAAAGCCTGTTCCAATGCAATGGCATTCATAATAAATATGCTAATAAGGGATCTATATATCCCTTTTTAGGATATATAGGATAACTCAGTCAGAAATGTTATGTGCAAATGTTATGTGCATTAAAACGGGAACTATATTTCCCTACTTAAAGAATATAGCAAAAAGTGAACTATGGCAAAAAGGCGCCATTCGGGTTGGTGCTCTTTCAAGGTGATATTGCATTTGACAATTTTGCTTTATTTCTTATAGTAAGGAAACATTACTTAAAGGACAGGGCTATGTTAGCAAAACGAACCAGCAAGAACCAAATTACCCTACCCAAGGCCATAATTGCAGGTTTCGAGGATGTTGAGTACTTTGAGATCAGCAGACAGGATGACCGAATTATCCTGAAGCCTCTTCACACAAACCAGTCAGATAAAGTCAGAGATAAGCTTAATTCTCTGGGTATAAAAGAAGGTGATCTGGAAGACGCTATCCAGTATGCGCGAAGAAAATCCTGATGCGTGTAGTCTTCGACACTAATACCGTCGCATCTGCATTAATTTTTTCAAAAGGTCGTTTAAGTTGGCTGCGAGATCATTGGCAAGGTGGTCAAGTGACTCCCCTTGTCTCAAAAGAAACGGCCGACGAAATTATTCGTGTATTATCTTATCCAAAATTCAAATTAGGAAAAGACGAAATCCAGAGCCTGTTAGCTGACTACTTGCCATTTGCCGAGATCGTTGTCGTTGATTCGAGTACGACATCTCCACAGTGCAGAGATGTCGATGATCAAATGTTTATTGATTTGGCGATAAATGGCAAAGCGAAAATGCTTGTATCGGGTGATAGTGATTTACTGGAGATGGAGATTGGCCCAGAGATTGATCTAGCCATTGTAGCGCCCGCACAATATCGAAAAAGGGCCATTGTGCGCTGAAGTCAAATATTTCCTCAGCGGCAAGAACGCGCCCAAGCGTATTTGAACATTCACGAGAATAATCCTGATATCCCGGCCGGCAATATCACCGGCCCAAAGATAGCTCTGGGCGATTGGCGTCTAGTTTGGCAAACCAGTGATTGCCAGGCACCGTTACGCGGAGGCAATTGAATTTCTCGCTGCGAGCAAGGACAGGGAAACGCTTACTGAAGAGTGCATTGGCAAACCTGGAGCTACCCACTTCCAGCGTGTTTCAACCAGGGAGAATTTCCCCGCAGGACATAACTTTCTTAGGCTCGCGAAAAAATAAGCTCCCGGTTTTAGCCCCCTTCACGCCGTGGGCACCACATCAAACGCAACGGTCAGCCTATTTTGCGCCGATTCAAACGGTACAGTCCCGTGCCACATATATGAAGGAAATAGCGCCAGCTTGCCCACCTGCGGCGTGATAATTCTTTCCGGAGCATCCCGCTCGGCCGGCAAGCCTAGATTACTTTGGCCCAGTTGCAGGCAACCGGCGGGGTAATCGGTTGCCATCTCATCCGGCAGTGCAATATACAAGGCCGAGCTAACCCAGCCCTCACGGTGCGTGTGATTGATATGAAACCCCTGATTGCGCAGCAACACGGACCAGGAGCCATTAAACTTAAACCGTTCGGTCTTGCGCGCCAGCAGCGGGTGGTTTTTATCGTCGGGCAAGGAAGCGACGTAATCTTGCAAAACCTGCTGGATGCGTTGTTTCAGTTTGACTATGAGAGGGTTGGTGCTGGCAAACAGGGAGCCAAAGGTTTGCGTGCCATGGCGCAGGGTCTGGTCAAAGGGTGCGTGTTTAAATTGATGCAGAGTCAGTAGGTGCTGTTTTAGTTCCGCCAGGAAAGCATGGTCGATTTCATCGTCGAAGATTGAATGCTCTTGCGCGAACAGAGCGTCGTCGCACAGCCATTGATAGCTGTCGTTGTGCCGCAATTTCCAGCATGTTGCGAGGTATCCCCAGGCTTCCTGATCGTGCTTATTGTTAGCCAGCACATTTTCTAACAGCTTTTCTGCCTGCGGCAGTTTGGCTGTTGTTATCAGCAGCCGGCAGAAGTCTAAACTAAGGTCCCTGTGAGCAGGATAGAGTTGCTGCGCTTTCGAGAAGCAGGCGTAGGCGGCGTCTGGCTCACCTGCGCTGGTCAATAGCCGCCCCTGCAGGCGCAGGGTTGCGGCGTCGTCTGGAATCTTTGCCGCGGCCAGTTGTACCGTGGTCAGCGCTTGCGCACGTTCGCCTGCTTTTTCCAGCGTGGCGGCGAGCTGGGTCAGTAACCGCGGGTCTTGCGTGCGCGCATAACTGTCACGCAGGCTGACGCCAATCTTGTGATGGGCGCCGGTCTCGAAATGGATTTTATCCAGCGTGCGGTGGGCGGGAATAAAGCGTGGGTGGCGCGTGATGGTGGCGGCGAGCTGGGCGGCACTGGCGTCGGTTTTTCCCTGCTCGAGCAGTAACGCGGCTTTTTCCAGACCCAGCTTTTCATTCTGGGCCACGTCGCGATCATGGCTCGCTAAAAACTCAAGCGCTTGATCTATTAGCCCCTGGCGGCGCAGGGCAATCACATAATTCAACATAGCACGGCCGCTGTTGGCCTTAATCGCAAGGCCTCGCTGAAAATTTTGCGCGGCTTCACCGGGGCGGTCTTGCGCCAACAAAACCAAACCAATCAGATTGTGTATACGCTCCTGACGGGCCGACTGACTGGCTTTTTCCAGCGATGCCAATGCTTCTGCATATTGCTGCGCCTCGAAATTGAGCAGGGCAAAGTTAAACAACGCGTCGGTATAGTCGGGTTTGAGGGCGATGGCGCGCCGATAACAGTCGGCCGCCTTGCCGGCAGCCAACGGCTTTAGATGATTGGCAAAATTATTCCAGACGGCAAAATTACCCGGAAACTTTTGCAGATAGCGCCCAAACAGTTCGTTCGCTGCGGCATTTTTCCCAAGTTTTGATTTGACCAGTGCCAGTATCTGGGTTGCCTCGTCAACGGAGCCTGACGACTGCCGCAATTGCAGCAACTGTTCGGCTTGTTCGTAGTGCCCTTGCTTAATTAAGGCGACACAGTGCGATAGTAACTCGGCCTGGGATTGCATGCTGGCAATTATACTGCGCCGCTAAAGAAAAACGGCAACCCCAAAGAGTTGCCGTTAATACTAAAGCAGTCTTTCTTATGTGGCTTGCAGGCTAGAATTTGGCGGTCAACCCCAAATACCAACGCTGACCGAGTACATCGTACGTGCTCGGGTCGGTATTGGCCTGCACCGACGCATCGCCGTACTTCGGTGGTTCCTTGTCGAACACGTTGTCAATACCGCCGCTCACCTGCAGATTATCGGTTATTTCGTAGGCGAGGTTCAGGTCCCAGTAGCTGTAAGAGCCAATACTTGGCACCGGTAACTGCGCGGCCAGGGTGCCGTCATCGAGGCGGGTATCGTCCACGCCATCGATCCAGTTCCAGTTCATCCGCACGCTGAGCGGGCCAGTCAAATAGGTGACCGCAAAGTCGGATTTATTTTCCGGAATGGCAACCCCGGTAATGGTTTGACCGCAGGGCGTACCAAAGCGACCCGCGCATTCGCGTGTGGGTTCCCCCGGCGCCGGTACGAAGGAGTTTTCCAGTTGATGGTTATACAGCAATGCCAGCCGCAGCGTTGCATCGCCACCACCCAGGCCAATACCAGGCACGTTAAACTGATAAGTTACGCCCAAATCGATACCCTCGACATTAAACTCGGCGATATTGGCATTGAGCGCATTGACATTGACAATATCACCGGTCACATCGCGGGTAATAGCCTGACAGAACTCGCTGTTGATATCGCGACCGTCGTAGCACAGCTTGATCAGGTTGTTGGCGCCACCGCCGGCAACATCGATCGCATCTTCGAGTTCGATCTTGTAGTAGTCCGCGGTCAGCGCAAGGCCTTCGGCGAAATTCGGCGTCCAGACGAAGCCCAGGGTAACCGTGTCCGACGTTTCTTCCGCAAGGTCCGGGTTACCGCCCTCGGTAGCCTCGACCTGGCTGTCGGCCTCGGTGAAAGTGGGAATACTAGCCGCCGGCACGCCGGTAGCAATACAGAAGTCAGCCAGCGCTCCGGTGACACCGCCGGCGCAGGGGTCGGTGTAAGCCGGGAAGTTGTTGGAGGCGCCCTGGTGTAATTCAAACAAATTCGGCGCCCGCACGGCACGCTGCGCCTGCGCTCTAAAGCGCAGACTGTCAATCGGCGCCCATTCCAGCCCGTAGGCGTAGGTATTCACATCGCCGACTGCCGTGTCATAGTCGGAATAGCGATACGCGCCAGTGGCGCCCAGATAGTACGCGCCGGGAGCTTCGCTGAGAATCGGTACGTTGACCTCAACGTAAAACTCGTCGACATTGAAATCACCCGCGGTTGGTTCAGACGAGTTAAAGCCAAGCACATCGCCACTACCCAGGAATTCATCCGGCACGAAGGCGACCTCTTCCTCGCGCCGTTCGTAGCCGAATGCCACCCCCAGCGCACCGGCGGGTAGTTGGGCGATCTCGCCACTAAAGCCTACAGCGGCCATTTGCTGCTGGTATTCGGTGGTATTGGTTGCGCCAACATTGATAAAGTCGGCAGCCTCTGGCGATATATTGCCTTCACCCCAAATATTCACCGGCACGCAGCCTTCGATCCCGACGGTAGGGCTGTTCGGGTCAACACAGACGTTGGCGCCGCCGACATTGGCCACGTTCAAGCCCTGCCTGAACTTGCTTTCCGCGGCATCGCCGCTCAACCTGCTGGTTCGCGCGGTTTTACCGAAGCTGTAATACGCATCCCACGACCAACTGTCGGTGATGTCACCCTTGCCGCCGACGACAAACCGGTACGTCGTTATATCATCGTCGGCAGCTCGTACCTCGTTTTCCACCAGGCGGCGCCGCAGGCGGGCCAGAGTGGCAACCCCGTCACCGTCTGCGTCATAACTGGCCGCGAACAGGTCCTTGGATTCCTGAGTCAGGAACGGGTTGGCCACATAATTGAAGTCAAAGTCCTGAATTTGCGCTGGCGTTGGCGCCAACTGTTGCGGCGTTTCATGGTTTACATACAGCGCTTCGCCGTAAAGCTGGACTTTTTCGGTCAGATCGTAGTGCGTAAAGGCGTTAAACGTATAGCGCTTCTGCGGCAACTGCAGGTAGTTCACCGGAGCGAAGTTATAAGTGTCGGTAGCGCCGTCATACGGTACTGGCGATCCATCGGGGAGGAAGCGCACACCACCGGTATTAACGCTACCGTCGGCGAAGGTCGCATCACCAAATACGCGAGTACCGGGAATACCCGAACTGCCGAATGGATACAGGTAGGGCGTCGCTCCCGCCGCAAGCTCTTCCACGGACGGGATAAAATCACCGAGCGCCGTCGACGAAAAATCCCGGTCGCCCTGCAATACCTCCTCGCGATCGGTATAGCCGAAATACATCACGGCGTTACCCTTGTCGTCGGCAAAGTTGCCGCCGATGGTCAGGCTGACGTCGTAACGGTTGCCGTCGCCCTCGAAGGTTTCGGCGTTCTTCAGGTCTAATTGCACGCCTTCGAAATCGGTTTTCATGACGAAGTTGACCACGCCCGCAATCGCATCGGAACCGTACACGGCAGACGCACCACCGGTCACCACTTCCACGCGGTCGATCAGCGAGGCCGGTATATTGTTAATATCAACGGTTTGGGTGGTAGACGCGCCGGTTGGCACCATACGCCGGCTATTGACCAGTACCAGGGTACGCACATCGCCCAGGCCACGCAGGTCGACACTGGCCGTACCATCGCCCGGGTTATTGGAGGTGTTGGTAGCACCAGGTATCACCTGTGGCAGCTCATTCAGCAGTTGCTCGGTGTTGACCGTGCCGGACAGTGAAATCGTCTCTGCACCGACCGTGGTGATAGGGCTGGTGCCGGTCAGGTCGCGGCGTTTGATGCGCGAACCGGTGATAATGATTTCTTCCAGCTGTAGTTCTTCTTCTTGAGCAAGTGCAGGTAATACAAACCCGCTTGATGTAATACCTAAAGCTGACGCGACGGCAATTGTTAGGCTCTTCTTCTTAAACATGGGGTGCCCCTCTCGTTTTGTAATAACAACCAGCCGGCAAAACCGCCGGCAACTGAATATGGAACGAAGCTGGGCTAGAACCCCTCAAAGAAAATCAATAAAAACTTAAAAATTGTGCTGTTTTTTGTGCTAATAGCTTATTTTTTATACAGCAAGAGTTCATTCAATCCGCTTTACGCCGATGGCCTTACCGGTCGCCATCATCTTCATTTGATAAAACCCCAGCATATTTTTTTTGATCTCGACTTCCGGGTCTAGCGCCGAATACCAATAGCGACCGCTGTAACGCTGGCGCCACACCTGGCCGTTTTTCAGGCGAAAAACAGTTTTACCGGTCCAACCGCTGAATTTGCCGTCGATTTGCGAGGTGATAAGTGCAGTTTGGGCCTTTTTCACGGACCTGGAAGTTTGCTTGACTAGCGGCGCCTCATTGGCCGTGTAAGAAGTCAGCCACTTGTTAAGCCCGCCTAGCTGTTCAGGCGACAGCTTTTCCAGCCCGGCTGCACGGAATTGCGCGGCGGTCATCAAATTTTCTATGCCGGGAAAATCATCCGCGGCATGGCTACCGGCCGCCATTAACATCAGCAGGAAAGCGATATAAACGCTTATTCGTTGCATCACATTGGCCATCTTAGCGCAATTCAAAACATGCTCTCGAGCTTGGCATAACCGATGTAGGCGTGCAAGGAAAGCTGATTTTTCGATTCAGGAGATACCTCAATTCAAAGCATACCCCAGCGTATAGGCAGCATTCTTCAGCAAGCTAAGCATCGCCGGATCACCGAGGGCACGATGAAAACTGGATTGCGATGGCATGATACCCGTGGCCTCGGCGCGGTCGTATAGTATGATTGCTGGCCTGTTAGCGTGCATGGACGACGGGTACAAAAGTCCCTCTATGTGTGTATAGGCTGCATAAAAACCGCGCGACCAGCTGCGGCCGACGGATCGTGGACCTGTCATTAGACCCATCGACGCACCCGCCCGTGTCGCGAAAGCGCCGGTGAGATCCAGCAGGTGCGCGGGACTCGCCAGTTCGAAGCCAACGAGCCAGGGCTCATTGTGCCAGCGATTAACGACCCGGGTTTTCTGAAAGGCCTCGGCGACACATGTCACCGGGTCCCCCGCCATGTATAAAACCGATCGCGCCTGCTGTCTGGCTCGCTTGCCTAGCTGATGATCGAAGCGCGAATCCAGCGGCCCAACGTGCCGAAAGTCGCCCCACCTCGTTGGATGGCTGCTGCCACGAAAGTACACGCGCCAAAAAATCTGGCCAGCCGCAACGGTTTTGATATCGGGACGTAGGGACTTGAGATGCGCCAGGGACGGCTCGCGCGGCACCTTGGTCATGCATCAAAGATCGCAAGCCAGGCTGACGACGGGCGCCGGATCCAGCCCGGCCCTCAACCAGGCTAGCGGACTCAATACATCACCGATGGACGCCTCCAACTCCGGATCCGGAGTCGTGTACCAGCGCAACACTGAAACTGCGTCGAGGGTGCGCGGCACGACCGCGTTTACCAAACCAATGTTTGGCACGAGCCCCTGATCTTCCAATTGGAAGATGGGGATTTTCCAGCGGCCTTCGATGCGAATTGCGTACAGCACGCCGTCACGAATCATCTGGCGCACGCGAACCGGGGTAACACCGCGCAGCCGCTTCGCCGCTTGCGCTGCCGTGAGACTGGTTGCCAGAATTGCGCCAAATTCGGTGGCGTACGTCATCATGGGGTCTTCACGTTGAGGATGCTCATCAATGTCGACGCCGGCCTGCGCTAGCAGCGCCAACTCCGAGACTGTCAATTCACCACTTGAGGGCGCATAAAGCGTTCGGCGCATGCTTTCAATCGCGTGCTGAAGAGCCTTGTTCAAGGCCTCCGGCGGACGGGCAGTAAGCCCGTACATCTGAAAATAGAGCTTGTCTGCTTGCTCGGCTTGTTGGGTCATGGCTGGCCTTCGACTTTCGCTTTCTTTCATAAGAAGCTAACGAAAGTATAGCATCAAGTTTGCTTGTGGTCTTGTGGTATAGCTGCTACGTGTTTCGGGCTGGCCCGCTTGATCTGTCCGCAACGTTACTGATCGACGAGCGCCGCGGTCGAAAGGTAGCCAGGCAGCGGGGGTATCCACGTGATCGGCAGTGGCGCACTTTTGCTGCACACCAAACAACAAGGGTTGATCGACCAGATAGGAGCGCTATTGGATAAACTCCGGGCCATGGGCTATCGCTTATTGGATTCGCTGGTCACCGAACTTAAGCGCATGGCTGGAGAGAACGGATAGCTTCCCCACGCCATCCAAATAGTTAACAGCAGCGCCCAAGTCAGGCATGATGGGCAACCATTAATCCGTGCCGGAGATCTCAATGTGGCTGTTTGCGCGCTACCGCTAGCTACCGATTCTTGTCAGCCTCACGGCTATCAACATGGCTAGCGGTTACGACCGCATCACCGGTGCGGCGTTTGCGTCGCGCTCCGAGGTTATCGCGCCGCACGGCATGGCCGCCACCAGCCAGCCGCTGGCAACCCAGATTGCGCTGCATATTCTGCAAGCAGGCGGCAGCGCGGTCGACGCTGCCATTGCCGCGCTAGGCCTGATGGAACCTACCGGCTGCGGTATCGGCGGCGATATTTTCGCTATCGTGTGGGACGCGAACAAAAAAGAACTGGTCGACTTCGGCATGAACCTGCAAGCAGCAGGCGACGCCGCGCGGCTGCGTCACGACGGCTCTTCGGAACCGACCGGCGAACGTATGCGTGACGGAGGTACGGTGTTCCTCGAATCAGGCATCGACCCGGCTACGCGCGAGGAATTGCAACGACGCGGCCATCGCATCGAAGACGGTGAGGGCGGTTTTGGCGGTTACCAGGCGATCCGCCGCGATGCCAAATACGGTGTTTATACAGGCGCGTCGGAAGCACGCAAAGACGGCCAGGCGGCGGGTTATTGATGAGCAAGCGCTACCAAAGCGGTGACGACCCAAACGAGAGTTGGGATAAATACTGGGCCAGCGATAGAGTCGCGGCGTGTTTGGACCATGAGCAACCGAATTACAGTAACTTTATACAAACGCACTGGAAAGATTTTTTCGCAGGGCTCGCCAGGCACAGCAGAGTGCTGGATATCGGCACCGGCAACGGCGCCATTGCCACGATTGCCAACGAAATAAGCCACGCCGAAACCCTTGACTTTGATATTCACGGCATTGATACGGCCAACATAGACCCGCATAAGTTCGTGCAACACGAAGCGGTGTTGCTAGACGGCATCACCTTCCACGCCCAGACCGCGGCCGAAAACACGCCGTTCGCGGACGCGTTTTTTCAGGCGGTCTGTGGCCAGTATGCGCTCGAATATACGGCTATAGAAAATACCATCGAGGAACTGGCGCGCATTACGCAAGCGGGGGCACGACTGCGTTTTATCCTCCATGCCAAATCCAGTATCGCCGTTGCAACAGCGCAAACCGATCTCGACCAATGCCGGCTGCTGCTGGAGAAAACCAAAATACTGGACAAGGCACAGGATATGATGACGTTGATCGCCGATATCGAACGTGGCCACATGCAGGCAACTCCGGCGGTGGATAAGGAAGCGCTGCAGCGAATCAAAACGTTCGAACGAGCCGCGCGAGAAATTTCGGCGGCGCTAAAACAAACCGCGCGCAAAAGCATGTATTCGAATGTGCTGGAAGTCACGATCAAAACGCACGAGAACCGGCGCAAATTTTCCAAACAACACATTCTGAATAATGTAGAAAGTTTGCGTGCAGAGGTCGAAGCACACAGGAGTCGATTGCAGGCACTGGCTGGCAACGCCAAGGATCCGACCGATATGGAAGACATTGTTGTTATGTTAGAGCGATACGGGCTTAAGCATATTGCGACTGAAGCGGTGGTCGATCCGCAACGCGACAAGCAGTTCGGCTGGCGTTTGGATGCTGAGAAAGAGTAAGGAAACTCTCATTAATTCATCATCCTGCTGAAAGATCAGACCAATCAGACAGCAGACTTCATCTTCGCGCGCTAGCGCGAATCAGCGCGCACGCAACCAGCCGGTTATGCTGATGCGCTGCCCGCTGGCAAAAGGACTGACATAACTCACGAAATGCTTCTGCGGCACCTGGAATAAAGTGATTGCGTTGTAGGCGGGCAAGAAGCTGCCAGTTACTTTGCCATCGGCCGCAACAAAATGCAGCAATCCGCCCCAGTCCGCATTCCATGCGGGCGTGAGATTAATGACATAGGCCGCACGGCGATGTTTACCGGCCACCGCGTCGTCGTGGGTTTTCAAAAAATTGCCGGTTACAAATTTTGTCGCCTGGTAATCGGCAAAGGCTATCGTTGCATCTCCTGTGACTTGCCGCATCAGCTTGATGAAGGCCGCCGAGTCAAGCAAGTCGCACAATTGCGTCAACACGGGGTGCAAGTCGGATTTGTTCAAGCGTAAATCATAAAGCGGTAGATTGTAGTACAGATATTGAAAGCCAATCTTTGCGTTGGCCAGCACACGCTGCTGCAGCAGTTGGTTCTTTTCTGCGGTTAACGCTTCAAGTTGCAGCGGGTGCAAGTCGTAATGTTTATCATTATCTCTGAAAACCAGATTCCATTCGACTTCGGTGCTTAAACAAGCATGTAATTTAGTCGCGAACTCGGCTGTGAACAAATCCGCGAGCACCGCTTTCCCCACGCCTGTATAAGCATGGCAGGCTACGTCAGCGGCAAGATTCTGATTTAGCAGCGCGGGGACGTTGAGCATCGGCTTGCCTGGCTATTGTTTGCGGCGCACACCGGCAGGCCCTAAAACCTTTGCGCCAGTTTGGCGTACCAAAAACGCCCGGTCAGCTCGTGCGTACGCGAGTCGATATTGTCGTTGAACGCCGACGCCGCGAAGGGTGGGTCCTGGTCGAACAGGTTGTCTACGCCAACGGTAAAGCGCAGTCCGTTGGCCACCAAAAATAAATAATTGAACTGTACATCGTGCGTGAGCCAGCTATCGATACTGCGCGTATTACCCGACCCCGGAATATCTTCTTTCAGCGAGCTGACGTAGTGCATGCTGTAGTTGGCCTGCCATTGCTTGTGCTTCCAGTACATGCCGAGATTATATTTCCACTTCGGCAAGGCGCCGCGGCCTTCGGATGCCTCGTCGGCAAACTCGCCCGCTAGATTGATACGCCTGGCGCCGGGATTTAGCTGTTCCTGATATTTGTGAATATGGGCGGCATTGAACGACAGAAAATAGCGACCGTATCGAGTACGGGGAAAGTTATAGTTCATGGCGATATCCCAACCGCCGACCTGCCGTTCGCCAATATTGATGTTGGTGGCCGTCACTCTTTCTATGTCGCCATTGGCATTGCGCACCACGCGGTCGCTGAAAATACCTGTCGCGGCATTTTGATCGAGAATAAACTGCGCGTTGGCATCTACCACGTTGCGCTGCGCAATACGGTAATAGTCGAGCGAGGCAGTGAAGCCTTGCCAGCGCGAGGAAGACCACACAAGGCCGTAAGACACATTTCTAGAATCTTCCGGTAGCAGGTTTTCGTTACCGCCATTCACCGTTAAAAACTGCACGCGGGTAGCGTCCGATTGCGTAAGGCACCCCGGCAGCACACCGACATTGGCGCTATCTGCGCAGGGGTCTTCCAGCAAATCCTGACTCTGGCTGTTGTTTTTGTTAAGCTCCAGCAATGAAGGCGCGCGAAAGCCTTCGGCGTAACTGGCGCGCAATAACAACGGCGCGATCGGGCGATACTTGAAGGCAACCCGGGGGTTTGCAGTATCGCCAAAATCGCTGTAATGCGAGTAACGCGCGGCCAAATCCAGCTCCAGGCTATGCACGCCGGGCCGCTTGCGCAGCAGTGGCAGCAAGGTTTCAAAATACATTTCATGCACGCGCCGCCCACCTGAAGTGGCGTCGAAATTAGCGCCGCCTATGCTGGTGATATCTGGCATCAGCGGTTTTTTGGCGGTGCTTTCCTTGCGATATTCATAGCCGGCGGCAATTTCCAGCGGGCCCGCTGGCAAGGTAGTCAGGGTGGCAGAGGTATTCAGTGTGACCCCATACAGTTTGCTATAACCTCTCACCTTCGCAGCAGTCGCAACGTAGTCTAACTGGGCCGCTGTCACCGCGCCCGGGGGGCCAAACAAATCAAACGGTTCGCAGCCGTCGATCGCTATGCCGCGGCATTGATCGGCATCTCCCAGGGCACGCTGCAACCGCGCTGCATCGATAAGATTATCGAGCGTTTCAACGGCATCGGTTTTGCTCCAGTGGAAACCCGCATCCCATGAATAGTTCGCATGCTGGCTCTCCAGACCCCAAGCCCAGCGCCGCACCCTGGATTCATTTTCCTGCTCACGCGCGCCCAGTTCCAGCACGCGCTTGCGCACGTCGACCAACTCGATGCCGAAGGGATTATAAATATTGCTCGCGGCAACGGGTAAGGGTATATCCTCGAAGGCGGTGAATACAGGCACCGGCGCGAGCCTCGATTCGGCTTGCGTTGTGATGTAATCGTAGTCGAGGTACGTGCTGGTCTGATCGGTTACGTCGAATTGCAGATGCGTGTGCAGGCTGCTGCGCTCGGAAGGTACGGTGGCGGTGGTAAACTCGCGGAAGTTGAACAGGTCTTCATCGTTGGCGGCGCGGAAATCCTCCGGCCCGGTGTCGGGAACAACGACGCCCGTTGGCAGATCAATGCGCGCGCCCGGCGTGGCCGACGAACGTCGGTCGGCGCCGCCGAAGCGGCGCGCGTCAGCAGACGCCGACACGCGGCGATCGCGGCTGAATAAGGGGTCCTGATCGAAACGCGTACCACTGATCATCAGGTCGCCGCGTGCAAAAGTACGGCCAAAAGTAAAGCTGCTGGTACGCGTGTCTAAATCACCCTCGGCGGCACTGCCGTAATAGCTGTCTACCTGCAAGCCGTCGAACTCCTTTTTGAGAATCACGTTGATAACACCTGCGATCGCATCCGAGCCGTACACCGCCGACGCGCCGCTTTTCAATACTTCGATTTTTGCTATCGCCGACAGCGCAATGGAGTTTAGGTCTACCGATTCTCCCGCCAAGCCATTGTTGGCGACCCGGCGACCGTTGATCAGTACCAGAGTATTGCTGGCCGGCAGGCCTCTGAGCGTGACACTGGCGGTACCGTCACCACCGTTGCTGATCGCCGTACTGGTGGAATTACCGACGACCGACGGTAGAAACTTGAGAAAATCGCCAATCGATTGCGCGCCGGCAAGTTCGAGGTCTGCGGCGGTGATGATATCGACCGGTGCGTTGCCGTCGTAGTCGCTGCGGCGAATACGTGAACCGGTAATGGTGCGACCAATGATGGTCATCTCTTCCAATCGGGGATAACCGTCCAGCGCGCGCCGATCGATGGCATCGACGATGTCTTCGCAATTGGGGTCGCTGGCGCACTCGATGGGCCGGATAGCGATAACATTCGAGCTAACGAATACGGGCTCCAGCTCGGATTCGGCCAGCAGTTGCCGCAGGACTTCGGCGATGGGGTAATAACCCCGCAGCGCCGCGACCGGCGCGTCAAAGGCTTTCTGAGTGCCGAAAATAATCGACAAATCGGCTTGGTGCGCGACCATTATTAACGCATCGGCAAGCGTGCCAGCGCCAGTGTCGACATATACTTTTGGCTGTTCCTGGGCATGCACGGCAGCCGCCCGCGACACCAAGGGCGCCGCCAACATCAGGATCAAACACAAGCCCACTCGCCGCAATAATGCAAGGCGTTGAATCATAAAGTGTTTTCTGTTAGTCGTGCGGCACATTACGACTATGATCAAGCGTAAACCATAGTGAGCCGACTGCGGTGAATTAAGCCGTCAGTCCGTACCGTGCACGCTACTTTTCAAACAACTTTATAACCTATAGGGATTTCTTATACAACAGAATCAGACCGTCTTGCTCTACGCGTTCAAGCGCCAGGCTGGCTTCCAACCCTTGTAGCGTCGCCAGTGGGTTGTCGAGCCGGAATACACCCGACACCTGCAAGCTGTTGAGCAGCGGGTCGGCAATTTTTATTTGCTTGCGGGAATAGCGGTTTAGCTCAGCAATGACTTCGCTGAGACGGGTGCCGTCAAACACCAGCTGCTGGCGCTGCCAGGCGGTGGCCTGCTGCGCATCGGCGCTGGTCACGGTACCGAGGCCGTCTTTTTTGCCCACCACGACCTGCTGTTGGGCGCCAACCATTTCGGCAGGCGGTTCCGCACCCGGCTGGGCACCTTTCTCCGCGACTTTTACCACACCTTCGGTGACGGTAATCAGCGTTTGCGGGCCTTGACGACGAATATTGAACGCCGTGCCTACGGCAGTCACAATCACTTCATCCAGCTCCACCGCAAATGGCCGCCGGCTGTCTTTGGCGACCATGAAATACGCTTCGCCACGCTGCAACGTAAGGCGACGCAAGGTAGCCGAAAAACCGACGCTGACGGCGGTGTTGGTGTTCAGCATCAGGGTTGAGCCGTCATCCAGCGTGATTGATTTTTGTTCGCCAATCGCGGTGCGAAACGTGCTGACTTCTTGTGGCGCCCGGGGTAACAGTTGCCAGGCTAGCAGAACGGCGACCAGCAACGCGGCCGCGGCGGCCAGAGTGCGGCGGCCGAATGCGGGCAAGGCCGGGCTGATATTCGCCGCGGTGGGCGCCACATTGACAATCTGCCCGGCGGCAGGCGCTTGTTCAGAGACATATTTTACAACGCCCAGATCCTGCCACAGGCTTTCCATTTGGTCGAAGGCTTCACGCTGGGCGACGCCGCCGCTTAACCACAAGGCGAACGCCTGCTGGTCGGCGGCGGTAACGTGGCCTGAGCGCAGACGGGCGATCCATTCGGCCGCTTCATCCAGCAGTTTGTTGTTTTTTAAGCGCATGTTTTCCATGGTTTAAGCCAGCGTTTTGTTCCTTTAGCGCTCGACACGGGTTTTACGTTATAACGATCAAATATGTGTAGTGGAACGGTTGAAGTTTAAATTCCCTCAATATATATAGTCCAAACTGTTAGATTGTTCACAGGAATCCCACTTTTATTTTGCGAAAACTTATTCGCCGTCGTTTGAGACAAGCCGTTGGCGGCAATGTTTCAATGCGCGCAGTACATATTTCTCCACGCTGCTGACCGAAACGCCCATTTCCTGAGCAATTTGCGAATAGCTCATCCCCGAGCGCCTATGTAGCAAAAATGCCTGCCGTGGTTTGAACGGCATGCTGTCGAGAGCGGCCGTGATTTGCACCAGCCGCTCCTGCGCAACCAGTTGTTGTTCGGGGTCATCGCCGGTCGGCAGCTCGATACCGCTGGCCGTGTCCTTCAGTTGCAGCTGACTGCGTAAGTATCTGGTTTGTAGCTGCTGGCGGCGCAAATGATCGGTTGCCATATTGGCCGCCACCTGAAACAGGAAAGCGCGGGCGTTGTCCAGCGTCTCGGGCGCGTCCAGTTTTTGCATGCGCAAATACGCTTCCTGCGCAATTTCGGCCGCTTCTTGCGGGTCATTTAAACGGCGCGCCAGAAAACGCTGTAGCTGTGCGCTATGTTGCGTAAACAACGACTCCAGAAAACCTGGTTTGTTGTGTCCCATGAAATACAGATACCGTGGTGTTCAAGCCGCGCATTCAGCGGCCTGTTCCGAGTTCCGTTAAGTGATTGAAAGGAACGAAGGTTATTCGTGCAGCGCTGCTATTGCCCACCGGGCGCGGAGCTGGTCATCAGTCGCATAACGCCTATTTTACACTTTAGCATATCTATTCTGAGCGGTGCTATTAGGGCCCGCTCTTACGCTAGTGTGCTGGCAATCACAGTTGGGCGCGAAACAATGCACACTCTAAGACGTGTTAAGGACGGCTGCAATGGAATCCATAGGTTACCTGTTCTGTGCTCTAGTTCCCGGGGCGGGCTTCCCTAAACACTCATTGTCATTTACCATCTACCGCGTTTTAGGGTCTGTTTATCGACCCATCGACGACGGAGCAAATAATGGCTTATAAAATCGACGAAATTGAAGGCATTGGGCCCGCTATGAAAGAAAAACTGGCGGCGGCCGATATCACCACGACCGAGGGTCTTTTGAAACTGTGTTGCGACAAAAAGGGCCGTCAAGGCACTGCTGAAAAAACCGGTTGCACAGAAAAACAACTGCTCAAATGGGCCAATATGGCAGATTTAATGCGCATATCGGGCGTTGGCGAAGAGTATTCCGAGCTGCTGGAAGCCGCCGGGGTCGATACCGTCAAGGAATTGCGCAATCGTAACGCGGAAAACCTGACGGCGGCGATGGCGGCAACCAACGAGCAGAAAAAGCTGGTGCGATCAGTACCCAGCGTCGCGCAAGTGACTAAATGGGTTGCGCAAGCAAAAACGCTGGATCCTTTGATTACCCACTAACGCTAGGCCTTGCCACCTTTGCCGCTACCGTCAAAGGTGGCAAGGCGCGCCCGCTTGTCGATCAGTCGTAGGGGTTAGTATTGATGATCGTCTCGGTACGATCAGGGCCCGTTGAAATAATCGCCACATCGACCTCTACCAGCTCCTGCAATCTATCGATGTAGGCTCGGGCGTTGACCGGCAATTGGTCTAGAGACCTGGCGCCAACGGTAGATTCCTGCCAGCCGGGTGCGCTTTCGTAAATCGGCTGCAATTGCGCATAGTCATCGCTGTCGGTCGGCAAATCCACGATATCGCCAGCCGCATTGCGGTAGGCGATACAAATTCTTATTTCCCGCAGCCCGTCTAACACGTCCAGCTTGGTCAGGCACAAGCCCGACAAGCTGTTAACCAGCGCCATATGCCGTAGCGCGACCGCGTCGAACCAGCCGCAGCGCCGTGGTCGGCCCGTGGTCGCACCGAACTCGTGTCCCGCTTTGGAAAGATGAGCGCCCACGTCGTCGAATAATTCAGTCAGGAATGGCCCCGACCCGACCCGAGTGGTATACGCTTTGGTGATACCGAGCACGTAATCAAGATGCAATGGGCCAAAACCACTGCCGGTCGCTGCCGCGCCCGCTGTCGTATTAGACGATGTCACGAACGGGTAAGTGCCATGATCAACATCTAGCAACCCCCCTTGCGCGCCTTCGAACATCATGTTCTTGCCGTCGGCGTGCAGCGCGTGCAAGTGGGCCGCCACATTGCAAGTAAGCGGCGCTAACTGGCAGGCGTGATCCAGCGTTTCGTCGAGTACTTGCTGCAAGTCCACCGCGTCGGCCTTGTAGTATTCGCGCAGCACGAAGTTATGGTAATCGAGTACTTCCTCGAGCTTGCTCGCGAACCGTTTGGGGTGTTGCAGATCGTCGACGCGCAGGCTGCGGCGCGCGACCTTGTCTTCGTAGGCCGGGCCTATGCCGCGGCCGGTAGTGCCGATCTTGCTGTCACCACGGGCCACTTCACGGGCCTGGTCGAGCGCGATGTGGTACGGCAATATCAATGGGCAGGCCGTGCTGATTTTCAGCTGCTCGCGCACGGGAACATTTTTTTGTTCCAGCTGCTCGACTTCGTGCAACAAGGCTTGCGGCGACAACACAACACCGTTACCAATCAGGCAGCTTACGTTGGCGCGCAAAATGCCCGACGGAATCAGGTGCAGAACGGTTTTTTCACCGTCGATCACCAGCGTGTGACCGGCATTGTGGCCACCCTGGAATCGAATCACGGCGTCGGCCTGCTCGGTTAGCAGGTCAACAATCTTGCCTTTTCCTTCGTCCCCCCATTGGGTACCAAGCACAACCACGTTTTTACTCATGCGCTTCTTGTCACCTCATTCATTTCGATTGACCACTTGCCATTCACCGTCGGCGTCTCGCCGCAGCACGCGCGTAACAATTTGCGAGTCGCCCGAACCCTCGAAATCTGTCACCACGACCTCACCGCTGGCGCGTAACTCGCATACCCGCGCCCATAGATCGGCATCGGCAAGACTTGGCGCAACAATCGGGCTGGCGGTCGCCGCCGACCCCAGTGCAGCGCAATTGGCAAGTACGAGTAAAGACTTAAGGTCGGTATTAAACCCGGTGGCCGGTCGGGCACGGCCAAACACAGCGCCAATCTCATCGTAGCGACCACCATTGGCGATCGCCCGACCGCTGCGGGGGCTATAAGCCGCAAATACCAGACCAGTGTGGTAATGGTAACCACGCAGTTCACTCAGGTCGAAATACAGATTCACTCGCGGATAGCGGGTTTGCACGCATTCGGTTACCTGCCGCAGCTGTTCTACCGCAGCAAGCACAACGGGGCCTGCGTCCACCATCCCGTTACGCGCCTGCTCAAGTACCTCGGAAGAACCATTGAGTTGCGCGAGGCGCAGGATGCTTGCATTAAATTTTTCGTTGCCCGGGTGGGCACTCAACCAACTGCGTAAATCGCTATGGTTTTTGCGTTGCAGCAAAGCAAACAGCTCCTCTTGCTCTGCCGCCGATAGTGTTGCGCGCTTGAGCAGCTCGCGATAAATACCTACATGCCCAAGATCCAACGTGATGTCTTCCACTCCCAGCCGGGTCAACGTTTCCAGCATCAGGCAAATCACTTCTATGTCGGCGTCAACCCGCGCGGTGCCATAAAGCTCGGCACCAACCTGAATCGGTGCGCGCGAAGCTTTTAACGATTTTGGCATCGTGTGCAATACGCTGCCGGCATAACACAAGCGCTGCACACCGTTGGAATTCAAACTGTGCGCGTCGATGCGCGCGGTCTGCGGGGTAATGTCGGCGCGAATGGCCAACATGCGGCCGCTGAGTTGGTCGATGACTTTGAACGACTGCAGGTCAATATCGCGGCCCAGACCAATGAGCAAGGACTCGGTATATTCCAGCAGCGGCGGGATAACCAGCTGATAGCCCCAGCCGGCAAACAAATCAAGCACATGCCGACGCAGCGCTTCGACTTGCGCTGCTTGCTCGGGAAGCAGTTCTTCAATACCCTCCGGCAATTGCCAGCGGTCAGACATTGTCATGCGGAAACCTGCGCCGTACTTGGAGGAGCACCGTAATTAATTGATCAGGTAGAGTAGCAGCGTACCCAGCACCATACAAAACAGACCCGCAGTGCGCAACGCCTTATCATCAAGCGTCGCCATGGTGGCCACCATCGTACGCCAGCGCTTGGGGCTTATAAACGGTAAAAGCCCCTCGAAAACAAGTACCAGGCAGCCCGCTATCGCTAATTCATGCCCCATGCTCGCTCCATTTCACTGACAAAAAAAACCGGATGCTGGCTTGGCAGTTCTGTCACTGCACGACCACACCCGGGCTGGGGATTTTAGCATGGCTCAGGACATCAAACGCGCTACTTCTTCTTCGCTCGCGGGCGTCCTTGGGCGTCGGTCAGGTATTTGAAAAAATCGCTGGTCGGCTCCAGCAACATAATATCTGATTTGCTGTCAAAGGTTTTACGATACGCCTCCAGGCTGCGGACAAACGCATAAAACTCGGCGTCTTTGGTAAAAGCGCTGGCATAGATGGCGGCCGATTTGGCATCACCCTCACCGCGAATACGTTCTGCTTCGCGGTAGGCCTCGGCTTTCAGAATGGTGCGGCGGCGGTCGGCATCGGCGCGAATACCCTCGGCTAGCTCGTTACCTTCAGATCGCAGCTCGCGCGCCAGCCGCTCGCGTTCGGTATTCATGCGCTGGTACACCGATTCGCTGACCTCGTCGGGCAAGTCGATGCGTTTAACGCGGATGTCTACCACTTCGATACCAAACTCCTTCTGGGCAATTCTATTAAGATTGCCCGTCAGCTCGGTCATCAAAATATCGCGCTCACCGGAAACCACTTCTCTAATGGTGCGCTCACCGAACTGGTTCCTGAGGCCGGTATTGATACGCGCCGCTAGCAGCCCCGTGGCGCGGGTCTCTTCGCCGTTGGTGGCAGTGTAGAATTTCGATACATCGGCCACCCGCCATTTAGCATAGGAATCAACGATCACCGCTTTCTTTTCCAGCGTCAGAAAGCGCTCCGGCCTGGAATCGACCGTTAAAATCCTTGCATCGAACAAACGTATCGAGTTGACGAACGGGATTTTAAAATGCAACCCTGGTGGGATGTCGGGGCGCACAATTTCGCCAAATCTAAGCAATACCGCGCGCTCAGTTTCCTTGACGACAAAAATACTCATGGCCGCCAGAAAGGCGATCACCAGTAATACAATAATGCCGACAATACCTTTTGTTTGCATGCTATCGACCCTCCCGACGGCGGCTTTGGGTGTTGTCACTGCGAATGCGCTGCACGACGCGATCGGTCAGCTGCCGCAGGCCGCTGTCGGATATTGTCATGTTTCCAGGCACTGCGCTGCTGCTGGTCGATTGTATGATTTTATCCAGCGGCAAATACAACAGGTTATTACCACCTTTGGTGTCAATCATCACTTTGGAACTGTTCTCCATTACCGATTGCAACGATGTCAAATACAAACGCTCACGCGTGACCTTTGGCGCTTTTTTGTACTCGCCTAATAACTGTTCAAAGCGCGCGGTCTCACCTTCCGATTCGGCGATCACCCGGTCTCTATAGGCGTTGGACTCTTCTATCTGGCGCCGCGCCTGCCCGCGCGCCTCGGGAATAATGCCGTTGGCGTACGCTTCTGCTTCGTTCTTGGACCGTACCTCGTCTTCACGCGCCTTGATCACATCATCGAACGCGGCCTGCACTTCGGAGGGCGGGTTGGTGCGTTCGATATTGACCTGCGCCACCTGAATGCCCGTTAAATAGACATTTAGATAGTCCTGCAGGCGTTGTTGCACTTCGATACCCAGTTGCTCACGACCCGCCGTTAGCACCTGGTCCATCTTGGAGCCACCAACTGCATGCCGTAACGCACTCTCGGTCGCGTCGTTCAGCGTTCCCTCCGGCCCGCTCACTTCGAGCAGAAAGTTTTTCAAGTCGGACACGGTATATTGCACGGACAGCGTGACTTCGACGATGTTTTCGTCTTCGGTCAGCATATGCGCGCTATGACTGTGCGAGCGCACCCTGGTGACGTTCACCACGGTCACTTCGTCGATAAATTTCGGGTTCCAGTGCAAGCCCGGCGCCTGGGTCGAATGGTAAACGCCAAGACGTAATACCACCGCGCGCTCTTGTTGGTCGACCTGGTAAATGCCCATCGCCGCCCAAATGAGCGCCGCAACCACCAGAAACACAACAAAGCTGGCCGCCGAGGGGCCGGCCGCGCTAGCTCCGCCGCCGCCTCTGCCGCCACCAAAAATGCCGCCGAGTCGCTCCTGGAAGCGCCGCAATGCTTCGTCCAGATCCGGTGGACCCTGATCGCCCCCGCCCCAGGGGTCTTTCTGGCCTCCGTTCTTACCTGGTTCATTCCAGGCCATAGCAACTCCTATTCTCGATGATTGATGCTGCACTTAGTCTCTCAAGCAGCTAAAAATTCGTTGTCGGTTAAAAGCGAGAGGGGATTCTAGCAGACTTTATTTGCCGCGTGTTGACTGTCAGCCACTAGCTGCAAAATGCGGTGTGGTTGCGACGACCACTTGGTTCCAGTCCAGGCCTTCGGCTTTTAACAGTTGTTGCAAATCGGTCTGTGGTAAGCGCACTTCCAGCGTACATACACCTGCGGCATCGGATTGCTCGCTAAGCACCGCCCTTTGCGCAAACAGTTTGGCGCGCAAGCGGCCCATATGCGGTTCAAGCGGTAAGTACGCGTGTACCAGTTCTTCGCCGAGCAACTCGGCAATGGCCTGGCGCAACAATGCCAAACCCTCTCCATTATGGGCCGACAAATAAACCCGCTCGGGTTTACCGCGTTCATCACGCACAATGCGCGCGCCAGTGCCTGCGATTAAATCAATTTTGTTGTAGACGAACAAGGTTTTAATCGACGTCGCACCAATGCTGTCCAACACCGTGTTCACTTCATGCATCGTATCGGTCTTGTCTTCCGCGCTGGCATCGACCACGTGCAGGAGTAAATCCGCCTGCGTGGCTTCCTCCAACGTGGCCTTGAAGGCGTCAACCAGTTTATGCGGCAAATCGCGAATAAACCCAACCGTGTCGGCCAGTACGGCGACACTGGCATCGGGTAATTGCAGGCGCCGCAACGTCGGATCCAAGGTGGCGAACAATTGGTCCGCCACGTACACGTCCGCCTGCGTTAAGGCATTAAACAGGGTCGATTTGCCGGCGTTGGTATAGCCCACCAATGACACGCTTGGCACGTGCGAGCGGCGCCGCGCGCGACGACCCAACTCGCGCTGCTTGTGCACTCGTTCGAGCTTGGCTTTTAACGTTTTGATGCGCTGGCGCAGCAAGCGGCGGTCGGTTTCGAGCTGCGTTTCGCCGGGCCCGCGCAGGCCAATACCACCTTTTTGCCGCTCCAGGTGGGTCCAGCCACGAATCAAGCGGGTCGACACGTATTGCAGCTGCGCCAACTCTACTTGTAACTTACCCTCGTGAGTGCGGGCGCGCTGCGCGAAAATATCCAGAATAAGGCTGGTGCGATCCAGCACCCGGCAATGCACGGCTTGCTCGAGACTACGTTCCTGACTCGGCGTCAGGGTACAATTAAAAAGCACCAGCTCGGCATGATGCTCGGCAACGGCCGCACGAATTTCGGCAACTTTGCCGGAACCAACGCAGGTGCTGGCGCTGATCGCTTTAAGGTTGGCGCGCAGCAAGGTCAGCTGGCTGGCGCCAGCGGCACCGGCCAACTCGACAAATTCGCGCTCGTCGGCGTTTGTGGCGCAGCTGGAAAGCTCGACGTGAACGAGCACCGCGCCCTCGCGGTCAGTCGCAGCGCCATCAGCAGCTCCGGGGCGCTCAAAAAACAAATGCGACCCTATGTTTGTTCTTCGTCGTCATCACTTTGCGGCACGCGCACATTGCGCGACGGTACGACGGTAGAAATTGCGTGTTTATACACCATCTGACTGACGGTATTTTTCAGCAACACAACAAACTGGTCAAAGGACTCGACCTGGCCTTGCAGCTTGATGCCATTGACCAGGTAGATCGATACCGGAACGCGCTCCTTGCGCAGTACGTTGAGGTAAGGGTCTTGTAGTGAGTGCCCTTTCGACATTTTCTTATCTCCTTTTTTGAACGATTGAAATTTAAACCATTTTTCGCGCGCCTGAATAAATTTGCGGCGCAGCCCAAAAACGGTGAGGCAACTGCATTATATCTGATCTAACATATAAAGTAGCCTGGATTACTACGTCTAACTGGCGCCTGGATCAATAAAATTCAAGGCCTGACATAGAATAGAATCCCAGTTTTCTGCCTTATCTTCCCCGCTAAAGCCGTCGCCAAGGTCGACTTGATCGAGATACACCCAATTAAGATCGGGCCAACTGCGCAGCCAGGTTAACTGACGCTTGGCAAACTGGCGCGTAGCGATGATGCCGCGTTCGAGCAGCTGCGCTTCGTCGTATTGGCTGTTCAGATACCGCACTACCTGACGGTAACCAACCGCCTTCAAGGCTGGCAGGTTGGCACTTAGCTGCTGGCATTCAAGCAGGTCTTTGACCTCCTCCACCAAACCGGAGTTCAACATCACGCGAAATCTTTTCTCGATGCGCTGGTGCAGCAAGACGCGCGTGCGCGGCGCTATAGCCAATTGCATGATCCGGTATGGCAATTGGTAACTATCTGCGCCGCGCGAGCGATTCTGCAATTCGGTCAGGCTGACACCGCTACTGCGATAGACTTCCAGCGCGCGCTGCAAGCGCTGCGGGTCGGTGGGAGCAATGCGTGCGGCGGCAACGGGGTCGACCTGGGCAAGCTCGGCATGCAGCGCCGGCCAGCCCTGCTCTGTTGCCTGGGCTTCGATTTGGGCACGAAGCGCCGGATTAGCGGCCGGCAAATCGGCCAGACCATCGCGCAACGCCTTAAAGTACAGCATGCTGCCACCCACCAGCAGTGGAACTTTGCCCCTGGCGCTGATGTCTTGCATAGCGGCCAACGCGTCGTTGCGAAAATCGGCGGCCGAATATGGGAACTGTGGATCACGAATATCAATCAAGTGGTGCGGGATCCGCGCCAGGGTTGCAGCGTCCGGTTTGGCGCTGCCGATATCCAGGCCGCGATAAACCGCGGTGGAATCGACGCTGATAATTTCGCACGGCAACCGCTCGCACAAGCGCCGCGCCAGGTCGGATTTACCCGCTGCGGTAGGGCCCATTAAAAACAGGGCCGGCGGCAGTGGCGCGTTAGTCATAGGTGACGATACAGCGTGGTGATGAAACTAGCGTCCACGCAAAAATAGCTTGTCAAGCTCGCTGAGTGTAACAGCGGTCCAGGTCGGCCGGCCATGATTACACTGGCCGCTACGCTCGGTGTGCTCCATGGCGCGCAACAGGGCATTCATTTCCGGAATGGTTAAACGTCGGTTGGCGCGCACCGAACCATGGCAGGCCATGGTCGACAGTAGTTCGTCAATTTGCGTCTGCACGCGCGCGCTGCGGCCCCATTCCAGCAAATCAGCCAGCATATCGCGCACCAGTTGCTCGCCGTTGGAGCGACTCAGCATGGCGGGTAGCGCTCGCAGCACCACGCTGGCGGCTCCAATGCGCTGCAAAACAACACCCAGCCGGGTGAAAAATTCGGCATGCTGGTCGGCCGCGTCAGCCTCCCGTTCGCTGACATGTATGGTCGTCGGCACCAACAATGGTTGTTGTTGAATGCCACTCTCGCCATATTGGCTTTTCATCTGTTCGTAAGTGATGCGCTCGTGCGCGGCGTGCATATCGACCACAATCAGGCCGTGTTTATTCTCGGCCAGAATGTAAATGCCTTGCAGCTGGGCCAGCGCAAAACCCAGCGGCGGAATTTCCTGTTGCGAAGCGTCCGCCAGCGTGGCAGTGCCGGACAGCGGTGGAGTGGCTGCTTGTTGCCCGGCGGGTGGATCCGCGGGGTGTAGCGCGGAATAGAACGCCACCTGCTCATGAACGTTACCTGCGTTTGATTTAAAGCCTAACTGGCTTTGCGCACGATATGGCGACGGCGGAAATTCTTGCGCGTCAGTTTCCGGGCCTGGCCGCTGATCGTCGGGACGCACTTCGGCCAACGCTTTATGGATGCCACGAAAGATAAAATCGTGCACGCTGCGGCTGTCGCGAAACCGCACTTCGTGCTTGGTCGGGTGCACATTCACATCGACCGCGTGCGCATCAATTTCAAAATACAGTACAAAGGCCGGATGCCTGCCGTGAAACAGCACGTCGCGGTAGGCCTGGCGCACTGCATGGCCGACCAGCTTGTCGCGAATGATGCGGCTATTCACATAAAAGTACTGCATGTCGGCCTGGCTACGCGAAAAGGCGGGTAGTGCAATCCAGCCGCGCAGACACAACCCGCCCGCTGCAAACTCGATCTGCCGGGCGTTTTCGATAAACGCCTTGCCGCACAGTTTGCCAATACGACGCTCGCGTTCGGCTGGCGTGCTGGCCAGCGGCAAGCTCAGCAAGTTTTTGCCGTTATGGAGCAAATTGAACGCCACGTGAAACTGGCTCAAAGCCATGCGTTTCACCAGTTCTTCGCAATGATTTAACTCGGTGCGTTCGGTGCGCAGAAATTTGCGCCGCGCCGGTGTATTAAAGAACAGATCTCTGACCTCGACCGTCGTGCCCTGAGGGTGTGGCGCAGGCTCAACCGTGGTTGTATCCGCTACACTGTCGATTTGCAAACGACAGCCGGCGCCTGCATCCGCGTTGTTGGACAACAACGTCATGCGCGTGACGGAGGCGATGCTGGCCAGGGCCTCGCCGCGAAAACCAAGGCTATTGATCGCGTCCAGATCGCTGAGTTGGCTAATCTTGCTGGTCGCATGGCGGCTGACCGATAACGCCAAATCATCCGCATGCATACCGCAACCATTGTCACGCACGCGGATACGTTTGACGCCGCCTTGCTCCAGTTCGATGTCGATACGGGTAGCACCCGCGTCCAGACTATTTTCCAACAGCTCCTTGACCACCGAGGCGGGTCGCTCTACGACCTCGCCAGCGGCGATCTGGCTGGCAAGCGCGGTCGTCAACGCCTGTATGCGCGCACGGCCTGGCGCTTGCACCACGCTTGCCGAACTCATGAGGTGGGGATATTCAACTTCTGACCAATGCGGATGGCATTGCTGGTCAGGCCGTTGTGGCTTTTTAGCTGCTGCAAACTAATTTTGTAGCGCTGGGCAATGCCGGACAAAGTATCGCCCGGCGCAATAACATGGTGATTAGCCGGCTGCCTGGCGCGCCAGGCGACATAGGTGCCTTCCGGCCGCAGATCGTCGAAATACGCCGCCACGCCATTGAAAACGGCTTGTGCAATCTGCGCGCGATACGGCGCGGTATTCAGTTTACGCGCTTCTTCGGGATTGGATATAAAACCGGTTTCAATCAACAATGAAGGTATGTCAGGCGAACGCAGCACGGAAAAATTGGCGCGCTCCAGGCGTTTGCTATGCAAGGTCATAACGCCTTGCATGGCGCTAAGCACTTTCTGGCCGACGCGTTCGCCAGCCTCTATGCTGCCGGTCAAAGCAAGGTCGACCAGCACGAAGTGCAAATCTTTGTCGCTTTGCGCGGGCATTTTGATCCCGCCGCTAAGGTCGGCCTTGTTTTCACGCGCCGCCAGCGCCCTGGCGAACGTGCTGGTGGCGCCGCTTGGCGACAAACTGAACACCGAACCGCCGCGCGCTGCCGTGCGTTTGAATGCATCTGCATGGATTGATAAAAACAGATCAGCGTTGGCTTTGCGCGCCAGCCTGCGACGCTCCTCCAGGGGCACAAAGTAATCATCTTCGCGAACCAGCACTGCTTTGTAGCCGCGCGCCTTGTCAAACAAACGCGCCAGTTGCCTGGCGGTTTGCAACACCACGTTTTTTTCCAGAATGCCATTCGCGCCCGCGGCGCCCGAATCTTCACCACCGTGGCCGGCATCAATCGCAACGATGATGTCGCGCCTGGTTGAGCGCGCCGACTGCGCGTGTTTCTTTACGGCTGGCTTGCCCTTTTTGGCGTCATACATATCGATCACCAGCCGATCACCAAACTCATCATTGGCCGGCAACAGGTAACTGCGTGGCTTGACGGCGGTACGCATATCCAGCACCAGGCGCAGATCAACGCCGTTGCGGATGCCGCTGCGCACTGACTTGACCGGGCTGTCTTTCAAGTCGACATCATGCACGTTGGCACGCAATTGCACATCATTGAGGTCCAGCACAAGGCGCTCGGGGCTGGACAGCAACGTGATCTTGTGCCGCGCCGGCGCGCTCAGGTCGAGCACCAGTTTAGTGTGGTCGGGAGCGCGCCAAACGCGCACGGCTTGCACGCTGGTTGCGGCCTGCGCTACGTTAACCAGCAACAGAACGAGCAATACGCTGCTCAATAATAGGCGGTGTGATAATTTGATCATTTACAGTGTCGTAATGCGGTGGCTAGTCGATCGCCTTTTTCGGACGCGCTATGATAAACAAGATAACGGCTTTTTTCCGCTACTTGTAACGCTAAAATCAAATCGGCCGGCGGCAATATCGCCGCGCCGCGTTCGGGCCACTCGATCAGGCACACCGATTGTTGGTCAAAATAATCACGAATACCCAGCAACTCCAACTCCTCGGGATCGCTCAGCCGGTATAAATCAAAATGAAATACCGTGAATTGCGCAAATTCGTAGCTCTCAACCAGCGTATACGTAGGGCTCTTAACCGCACCTGAATGACCCAGTGCGCGCAAGATGCCGCGCGCCAAAGTTGTTTTACCGCTGCCCAGCTGGCCGCGCAAGTTAATGCACGTATTTGCCTGCATTGCAGCGCCTAACACTTTCGCAACATTGTATGTGGCCTGCTCGTCAGGCAGAAACAATTTGCTGACGGACGATTCTTGCACCCTCATCGATTGCTAGGGCCTTTTATTAATACAAGCACGCAAGTGCGGCAACAGGTCGGTCGCGGCCAAACCCACCTGCCCTGCGCCAGTAACCGCCAGGTCGGCGCTGTAAGCATGCAGACAAGCGCCGAGGCGCGCCGCGTCACCGGCGCTGAGATGTTGCGCCAGCAAGGCGGCGATCACACCGCTGAGCACGTCGCCCATACCACCACTGGCCATACCCGGATTACCGTAGGCGCAAACGTCAATTGTCGGGTCGTTATCACAAATCAGCGTGCCGGCTCCTTTAAGCAGCGCGGCGCCACCGTAACGTTGCTGCACGGTACGCACGCTGCTGTAACGCGCGCTTTGAATCGCCGCGGTGGCCTGCCCCAGCAAACGCCCCGCCTCGCCCGGGTGTGGCGTCAACACCCAGTTTTGTCGTTGTATTGCTTGTTTTGCCGCGATTTCACTCAACATATTCAGCGCATCGGCGTCAACCACCAGAGGCAACCCGGTTTGCAGTACCTGCTGCAATAATTGCTCTGACCACGGGCTGCGCCCAAGGCCCGGACCAATCGCTACCACGCTGGCACGCTGTAATAAAGCTTGCAAATCAAGCCCCGAGGTCACGCCGTGCGCCATCAACTCCGGACAGCGACTGACCAGCGCAGGCACGTGAGCCGGCTGGGTCGCGACCGACACCAAACCCGCCCCGCAGCGCTGAGCGGCACTGCCGGCCATTAACGCCGCGCCGGCCATGCCGTGGTCGCCGCCCACCACCAGCACATGACCAAAGCGGCCCTTGTGATCATCCATGGCGCGCACCGGCAGCTTGCCCAGCAACTGGTTTAAATCCAGACAGCAAGCGGACGGCGACTGCTGTTGCAACACTTCCGCTGGCACTTCCAGATCGGCGCAATGCAGCGTGCCGGTCAACGCCGGCGCGCGGCCGGTCAACAGGCCCTGCTTCATGGCGATAAAAGTCACCGTGCAGTCGGCCCGCACAGCGCTGCCGAGCACGGCGCCACTGTCGGCGCTTAAACCGGAAGGCACATCCACCGCCAGCACCGGCAAGCCGCTGGCATTGATTTGCGCGATAGCGGCAGCATAAGGCTCGCGCACTTCATTCTCTAAACCCGTGCCCAGCAAGGCATCGACGATTACTCCGTGCTCGACACCCTGTTGCCCAACAAACGGGCGCGTCGGCACTCGATTGTGCTCGGCAAAGTCGTAAGCGCGACGCGCATCACCGCGCAGTTTTCCGACCGCGCCGACCAACACTACCTGCACCCGCAAGCCCGCCTGCTGAGCCAACGCCGCAATAACAAAACCGTCACCGGCATTGTTACCCGCGCCGCAGAACACGGTCACGCTTTGCTCTTCGGGCCAACGCTGCCGCAGCGCGGTAAAACAGGCCTTGCCCGCCCGTTTCATCAATACAATTCCCGCTATACCGCGGTCTTCAATCGCAATGCGGTCGAACTCGCGCACTTGCGCCGCGCTATACAAGCGGGGAGGAAAATGCCACTGTGGGAATGTATTGCGTGCCATGTGGGATGAAGTGCGCAGAGTGCCGGATGTTCTGGCAGAATTATACGCAATGCCCATTCAATTAGCTTGACTATTCATGCCTGGCAATAACTTTGAACCACAACAGCTACAAACGTTGGCGCAGCACATCAAAACCTGGGGACAGGAACTGGGCTTTCAGCAAGTGGGAATTACCGACACCGATCTACAGCAGCATGAGCAATGGCTGCGGCAGTGGCTGCGCGAGCGCTATCACGGCAGCATGCAGTATATGCAGGCGCACGGCAACAAGCGCAGCCGGCCGGCCGAATTGGTCGACGGCACCGTGCGCGTGATTTCGGTACGCCTCAACTATTTGCCCGCCGACACACAGGCACTGCAAGTCCTGAACAATCCACAACAGGCATTTATCTCGCGTTACGCGCTGGGGCGCGACTACCATAAATTAATGCGTAAACGCCTCGCCTGTCTGGCAAAGAAAATTGAGAGTTTTGCCGCTGACACGTACAACTATCGCGCCTTTGTCGACAGTGCGCCGGTGCTGGAGCGCGCGCTGGCGGAGAAAGCCGGGCTGGGCTGGATCGGCAAAAACACCTTGCTGCTGAACCGCAAAGCCGGCTCGTGGTTTTTTCTCGGCGAAATTTATACCAACCTGCCGCTCCCCATTGATACACCGCAGGCCAGCAAGCACTGCGGTACATGCCACGCGTGCCTGGATGTTTGCCCCACCAGGGCCTTCGTAAAACCTTACGTGCTCGACGCACGGCGCTGCATTTCTTACCTCACCATAGAATTAAAAGACGCCATTCCGCTGGAGCTACGCCCGTTGATGGGGAACCGCGTATTTGGCTGCGACGATTGCCAACTGGTGTGCCCCTGGAACCGTTTTGCCAAAGCCACCGAGGAGCAGGATTTCAAACCGCGCCATGGCTTGCAAAATCGTGATTTGCTGGACCTGTTTAACTGGAGTGAAAGTGAATTTCTACTTTATACCGAAGGCTCCGCTATTCGCCGCATCGGTTATGAGCGCTGGCTGCGCAACCTGGCGGTAGCGTTAGGCAACGCGGATTACAATGCAGAAAACATCCAAAGCTTGACGGCGCGCCTGGAGTATCCGTCAGACCTGGTGCGCGAGCATGTGGTCTGGGCTTTGGGCGAGCAACGCAGAAAAGAGAAGTAGTTGGTTGCAACGTTGCCGTGCCACCTACAACTGATGCGTCCTAAAACTTACGTGTCCTACAATGCAAAAAAATGCTCTCGGTAATAAGCCAGCTCGGCAATCGAATCACGAATATCATCCATCGCCAGGTGCGCACCTTTTTTGTGGAAGCCGGGCAAAATATCCGGCTTCCAGCGCACGGCCAGTTCTTTTACCGAACTCACATCCAGATTGCGATAGTGAAAAAAGTCCTCCAGCTCGGCCATGTAGTTGGCCAGAAAGCGGCGATCCTGGCAGATGCTATTGCCACACATGGGCGACTCGTTGGCGGCGACGTGTTGACGCAGGAACTGCAACGTTTGCCGCTCGGCTTCGCGGGCGCTGATCTTGCTTTGCAGCACGCGCTGGGTTAACCCCGAACCACCGTGCTGGCGCGTATTCCAGTCATCCATGCCGGCCATTACCGCGGCGCTTTGCTGCACGGCGAGCATTGGCCCTTCGGCAATAACATGTAAGTCGGCATCGGTAACGATAGTGGCAATCTCAATGATGACGTCATTGGCCGGCTCCAGGCCGGTCATTTCCAGGTCGATCCAGATCAGTTTGCCTTCGTTACTCACGCAGCACTCCTTCCACTATTCGCATGTTGAGCTCGATTGTAGCAAACTGAGCGCCCAATAATTCAGCGTCCCCGGAAAACAGGCAGGACGCCCGTTTCCTGACAGACTCCAACCTATGGCGAAACGCAGGCTCAACAAGCAACAACGCGCGCGCGTAGAGCGGCAACAGCTTGCCGCGCGGGATTCCACCGATCAGCAGCGCGGCCTGGTAATCGCCAATTTCGGCAAGCAAGCCGCGGTCGAGGGCGCGGATGACCCAACCGTTCAACGCTGTGATGTACGGCCCAATATTGACAGCCTGGTCGCAGGCGACCGCGTTAGTTGGCAAAAAAAAGCCGGCGGCGGGCTGGTAACGTCGCTGTTGCCGCGCCGCAATCAACTGGCTCGGCCCAACAGCCGCGGCCAACTCAAACCGGTGGCGGCCAATATTGACCACGCGGTGCTGGTGATCGCCACCCGCCCGTTGGCGTTCAGTAATTTGATCGACCGTTATCTCGCCGCCATCGAGCTATCCAACATACAGCCCTTGCTGCTGCTCAATAAAGTCGACTTGCTTGATACTGGCGCCGACCAGGCACTGATCGTCATGCTGGCGCATTACGAACGCATGGGTTACACGGTGTTGCGCGTCGCTGCGGCCACAGAAACGGGAATCGGCGCCTTGCGCTCGGCGTTGAGCAATGGCAACAGTGTATTCGTGGGGCAGTCAGGGGTTGGCAAATCGTCGCTGATCAATTGCTTGTGCCCGGCGGCTAATACTCAGGTGGGTGAATTGTCAGGCGGCGCGATCAAGGGCAAGCACACTACCACCACGGCGCGCTTGTTTCACTTGCCGGGCGGCGGCAGCATTATTGACTCGCCTGGCATTCGCGAGTTTCATCTTTGGCACGTTGACGAGCGCGAACTGATCAACGGCTTTATCGACATTCGCCCGTTCGCCAACGACTGTCAGTTCCGCAATTGTGCGCACCAAACGGAAAAAAACTGCGCGGTGCGAAAAGCCTATCAGCGCGGCGCCATCAGCGAATCTCGCTGGCAGAACTACTGGCGAATTCGCACGACGTTGCAAAAAACCTGAAAGTAGGGGTAGTTTGCAGCATGCTATGATTACTGCCAAGTATAACGATTCATAAAGAGCAAGCATTGCATGTCTGTAGCCAGAGAACAGTTTGGCTCGCGATTGGGGTTTATTCTGGCGGCGGCCGGTTCTGCCGTAGGTATAGGCAATTTGGTTGGCTTTCCCGTGGCGGCGGCTAAAAATGGTGGCGCCGCTTTCTTATTGATTTATGCCTTGTTTGTATTTTTTGTCTGCTTGCCAATAATGATGGCCGAGCTGTCGATGGGGCGTCACTCGCAGAAAGACCCCCTCGGGGCCTACCGAGACTTGTCGAACGGCTCTTCGCTTTGGTCCCTGGCGGGCTGGTTAGTGCTTATTACGCCGTACATGATTGCCGTGTTCTACATGGTCATTACCGTTTGGCTATGCGGGTATTTGTTCGAAACGGCTAGCGGCAACCTGGACCAGCTGGCAAACCCCGACAACTTTGGGCGGTTTATCAATAGTAACAGTGTCTTTCTATATTTTATCGTTGTGGCCGCGTTGGTAAATCTGATTTTGATCGGCGGAGTAAAAGACGGCATAGAACGCGCCGCCAAGATCATGATGCCCGCATTGTTCGTGATGTTGATTGCATTGGTGATTTTTGTGCTGACGCTGGATAACGCTTGGTTGGGCGTGCAATATTATCTGGTACCCGATTTTAGCAAGATCAATGCAGGGGTGATTAACAGCGCGCTCTCGCAAGCATTTTTTTCGCTATCGCTGGGTATGGGGATCATGATCACTTATGGCTCTTATATCGGCCGCGACGAAAAGATCGTCGGTTCCGCAAAGATTGTTGCGCTGACGGATACCGGCGTGGCCTTTGCCGCGGGCTTGATGATCTTGCCGGCTATTTTTTCGTTTAATCCCGCTATCAACACAGCCGAGCTGAGCGATTCTTCCGTCAGCCTGATCTTTACCTTTTTGCCAAAGATTTTCCTCGCATTGCAAACCACTATTGGCTATTTAGCGGCCAGCATCGCTGCCTCACTCTTCTTCCTGCTGGTGTTTTTTGCGGCGATAACTTCGCTAGTGTCGATCACTGAAGTGCCGACTGCCAGCCTCGTCCGCAAAGGTTATTCCCGGACTAAAGCGTTGTCGATTTTGGGCATCACCATGGGCGTGTTAACAGTCGCCTGCATTCTCTCATTCGGCCGGGTCGAATGGTTAACTGGCTTTGCCGGTTATGCCGGCCAGACAAAGTCTTTATTTGATGTGATCATCGATGTGTTTTACGAAACAATCCTGCCGCTTAACGGCTTGCTGGTCTGTCTTTTTGTTATCTTCCGCTGGAAAAAGCAAAACCTTAATGCCGAGCTGGAGCGCAGTGACCCAAACTACAAAAACTCGTTGATGGAGCGCTATGTAAACCTGTCGTTGAGCAGCTTTATTCCTCTTATACTTCTGCTTATATTTATTAACACGGTTGCGTTGAAGTATTTCGACATCACCCTGCTGGGGTAAGGGTCTCAGGGAGCGCCAGGCAGGGCTTTGGCGGCGTCGATCCATTGGGCCAAGGTGGCAGCGTCGGGCACATGCTCGGTGCGGTGTTGTCCGGTATTGGTTTGCTTGAGCTGGGTAGCCAGCGCCTCGGCTTGCTGCTGCGCAAGCTGCTGTACGCCGTGAATGCCGGACCACTCCAATAACTCCGCGTACTGCCCGTCAATTTCCGGCACCCGCAGTAAGTCGGCCATGCACACCCAGCTTTGAACCACTGCCGCCTGCACACCCATGGATTTGCCGATGGCGGCCGCCGCGCTTGCCGAGTTGCATTTGGCCAGCAAGTCTTGCGTGGTTTCGACCTGCAGCGCCCGCAAGCGCTTGCCAAAACCTTTGCCGATACCTTCTATTTCTTCAATGTCATAACTGCTGGCCGCAACAGGTGATCCGATCGGCGCTGCACTGGCGGAACTCGCTGCAGCGGCGCTCATCAGCCCCAGCGCAGCGTCACCGACCGTATCGCCATCGTGATCAAAGCGAGCGACTGGTTTCTGGCTGGTTTTCAACTCTAGATGTAGCCGGTTGCGCTCGTCTTCCAGCATGCCGTAACGAGCGCTCCATTCCGCTTCCACTTCGTCGCAGGAGCAACGCCTTAACAACCAGCCCAAAATAAAACCGAGCACCGCCGCCAGCAGCAAACACAGCAACATTTGAGTAATTAAGTAGCTCATGATTTATAGCCCTTTAACGATAAGTTCAACGCGTCTGTTTTGCGCCCGCCCGGCGGCGCTGGCATTGCCCGCAAGAGGCTTGGCATCACCATAGCCGACTGCCGTCATTGCGCTTTCTCGCATACCCAGTTCGGCCAACACATTTTTTACCACACGGGCTCGTGCCTCGCTCAAGCGCTGGTTCAATGCGTCCGAGCCTCGGGAGTCGGTATGGCCGCCGATTTCAATGGCGACCGCAGGGCAGCTTTCAGCAACGGTGGCGATCTCCTGTAACAGGTCACGGCCAGCGGCTTTGATAACACTGCGGTTGGATTCGAACAACACCGATGTTTTGCCTTCCAGCAGACGATTGAACTGTTGCTGACAATTAACCGCCGCGGCTTCCGCGGACTCGGCTGGCATTATGCCTACCGCCGCCTCAGCGTTTGTTTCGGTTTCGGTTTCGGTTTCGGTTTCGG
>CAZJDL010000018.1:0-39655 GCA_964544755.1 uncultured Pseudomonadales bacterium
GGCCCCTCCCTTGGCCAAAGCGACAACGCCGCACTGGCTGATTTGATGACTTCCCATGCGGCGAGACGCCAAATGTCGCTCTGGCAACGCGAATTAATCAATAATGCTCCATTCGTTATGAGGCAACGAGGGATTTTTCGACATTTGGCGGCTCGCTGATATGTGCAGTTTATTCGTTACAGTGCACTAGGCCGACCTTCGGCGAATTGCGCTTTGCTCATCCGCTCTTTCTGATTTACGAAGATATACCATGACGAAGAATTACGAGATTGGACTGCTGCCTTCGGGGCACCTCCACTGTTACTTGCTCCCGGAAACGGAGGCAAAGGCGGATTCTACGTTTAATCATTATATCGCAAAGGCATTCGACCGAGAGGTTGGCGAAGGCCTGTTTGAGCTTGCCGTAAAGTGGAAATATCAAAAACTGTCTGCCGTATCTGTTTATTGGCATCACTTCGCCACTCAATACTTAAAGGCAAGATGCCTGAGTACACTGGGTGATTCGAACAATATCGCGGCAATAGACGCGCTGGATGAAAATCAAACGACGTTGTTGTTATCAACTGTACCACCCATGCGCGGCGCCGAATACCTCAGCACCGACGTTCTGCAAAATATCTTGCAGCTGCTGGATACCTGGCTCCGGGATCAAGTCAAAGAGCACGAAAATTTTAGCGCATTCCTCGCCAAGAAAGCACCGCAGTGGCATCAAGTGGGGCGTGTTTGTTTTCATCTGGCGGAAAACAAGAGCGACCCAGACTATCCCTTTGCCTTTATGGCCACCTATTCACAAGAGGCTTCTAACCGCGGCAAACTTCGCTATCGACCACTCAGCCAGGCGCTGCAAGAATATGCGGGCACTAAAAACAAGAAGGCGATGATTCGACTCCTCTCGCCGGTCAGTCGAGCGGCAAAATCTAGCCCATTGATAAAAGACCTCCTCGACAGCGGTGACCTCTATCACCCCTTGGCCTGGACTGCCGATGAAGCCTATTCTTTCCTCAAAGAAATACCGGAATATGAGTCTAGCGGTGTTTTGCTGCGGCTACCCGACTGGTGGAAACAACGCCCACGACCCCAAGTGGCGATCACCCTGGGCGATAAAAAGCAAAAAAGGATCGATGCCGATTCATTGCTGGACTTCAAGCTAAACGTGGCTTTGGGTGAGCAGACACTCAGCAAGCAAGAGCTACAACGGCTACTGAAGATGGACGATGGCTTAGTCTACCTCAAGGGCCAATGGGTAGAGGTCGATCAAAGCAAATTGCAAGAAGCGCTAAGCCATTGGGAAATGGTCGCAGCAGAGACCGCTGCTAACGGGCTCTCGTTTATCGACGGGATGCGGCTGCTGGCGGGAGCCCCGGTTGATCTCGCCAACACCGGCGACACGGACGCCTCACAAGCATGGTCATTTGTAGAACCAGGAAAATGGCTGGGCTCGTTGCTTGACCAGTTACGTTCCCCCGATGCGATTAAAAGCACTAATCCCGGAACGGCACTCAAGGCAACACTGCGCCCCTATCAAAAGGAGGGGGTTAATTGGTTATGGCTACTTTCTCAGCTGGGGTTGGGCGCCTGCCTCGCGGATGATATGGGCTTAGGCAAAACCATACAGGTCATTTCGCTACTGCTGCTAATTAAAAAATCTACCAAAAAAAGTAACGATAACCGCCCTTCCCTGTTGGTTCTGCCAGCTTCTCTGCTTTCCAATTGGAAAGCAGAGCTTGGGCGCTTTGCACCCTCTTTACGTTACTTGTTTGTACATAGTTCTGAAATGAATAAGCAAGCGCTGGCTGCATTAGCCGCCAATGCCGACCCCGTGTTTGCCAATACCGATGTTGTGTTGACGACTTACACTACGCTGACACGCCAACAGTGGCTGCATGAACAACAGTGGCAACTTGTGGTGTTGGATGAGGCCCAGGCGATAAAAAACCCATCGACTCGGCAGTCGAAAACAGTCAAACAACTACGCGCCAAGGCGCGCATCGCGTTAACCGGAACGCCGGTCGAAAATCGACTCTCTGATCTCTGGTCATTATTCGATTTCCTGAGCCCGGGATTACTCGGTTCGGCGGCTCGCTTCAAAACATTTTCCAAATCCCTGGCTACCGAAAGCGGCTATCAATATGCGCCTTTACGCAATCTGGTCAGGCCTTATATCTTGCGCCGGTTAAAAACTGATCGCTCCATTATCGATGACTTGCCCGACAAGACTGAAATGATCGCCTACTGCGGGTTGAGCAAACGACAAGCCATGTTGTATCAAACGTCTGTTAAAGAACTAAAGCGCTCATTGGAAACCCTTGATGGTATGCAACGCCGCGGCCTGGTGCTCTCTTATTTAATGCGCTTTAAACAGATCTGTAATCACAGTGCGCAGCTGACTGGCGATGGGAACTATGACCTTAGAGGGAGCGGCAAATTTTTACGCCTGACAGAACTGTGCGAAGAGATCGCATCGCGTCAGGAAAAAGTGCTGGTCTTCACCCAATTTCGAGAAATAACCGAGCCACTTGCAGCTTGTTTGGAGCAACTGTTCGGCCAGCCGGGTCTTATTTTGCACGGCGGAACCCCGGTAAAAAAGCGCCAGAAACTCGTGGATCAATTTCAAGATGAAGCAGGCCCTCCGTTCTTTGTGCTGTCGATAAAAGCGGGCGGCACAGGACTGAACTTGACCGAGGCTTCGCATGTGATTCACTTTGACCGTTGGTGGAATCCAGCGGTGGAAAACCAAGCGACTGATCGCGCCTTTCGAATCGGTCAGAAAAACAATGTGCTGGTGCATAAATTTGTCTGCCGCGGTACGATAGAAGAAAAGATCGACGCAATAATAAAAGAAAAGATATCTTTGGCTGATGATATTCTGGAAGGCCGTTCAGAGATGCGACTCACCGAGATGAACAATGACGAGATTATTCGATTAGTATCGCTCGATATTGAGCAGGCTAAAACTGACTAGGAACTGATTAGGAGAAAAGTATGGCATATGGCAGGTGGCCACCGTATGTGCCGGTTGCAAAAAGGAAAGCCAAGGCTGAAAAAGCGATCGCACGACTTCGGAAACAGGGTAAGTTAATCGAGCCCATTGAATTAACGGGGCGGAAAATCACCGATACTTTTTGGGGCAAATCATGGTGCGAACACCTTGAAAAATTCAGTGATTTTGAGAACCGCCTACCGCGGGGAAGAACCTATGTGCGCAATGGTTCGGTCTGTCATCTTGCTATATCAAAAGGACAAATAGAGGCTATTGTCAGCGGCTCCTCGCTCTATCATATTAATGTCAAGATAAAACCCATTGCGAAATCTAAATGGAACCAGGTTAAAAAGTCCTGCGCTGGTCAGATAGGTTCCATGCTCGAGCTCCTACAAGGCCATTTGTCAAGCCACGTTATGGAAATCGTGACCGACCAAAATAGCGGCTTGTTTCCCAAACCCAATGAAATCGAACTGGCTTGCGACTGCCCCGACTGGGCGACAATGTGCAAACACCTTGCCGCAGTGTTGTATGGAATTGGCGCTCGCCTGGACAAGCAACCAGAGTTGCTTTTCCTTCTACGCGGTGTTGATCACGAAGAGCTGGTGGATGCTGAACTTGATGTTCATGCTACCACAGCTACCTCAAACAAACGGCGCCACATTGCCAGCCAAGATCTGGGAGCCCTATTTGATGTCGATATAGAAGCACCGCCTACACCGCGCAAGAAAAAGGCTGTTACAACCAACAAGCAAAATGCTACCAGGAAAAGAGTTTCCAAGAAACAGATAGCTAATAAAAAGGAAGCAGAAAAAACAAAGAGCCTTAAGCTCTCCAAGGCAACCAAGAAACGCACCGCCAAAAAAGCCGGAACCCAACAACGTCCCTTTAATGCGACATCAGCATCCGTTAAGCGCTTACGCAAGCGCTTTTCTATGACGCCTTCAGAATTTTCCGACCTGGTCGGAGTAAGCCGGGCATGTATCGATAACTGGGAGCATCAGCGAGGCAAACTGAACCTCCAACAAAGAACCCGGGATTCGCTTGATAAAACATCGTGCCTGACGCTCGACCAGGCAAAAAGAAGACTAAAAACGCGATTGACAAAGAAATGATGAGCACAACAATTTGAAACCGTAACGGCTCTCGATGCAATACGGAACCGCAGGGAATTCTTGCTTTCGCCTCTGCTAATCACGTCCCGGAACCGCGAGCGCCGTGGAAACGCGCCAGGTTGACCTGCGGCTTGGGCGCCAGGGCAGGCCAGCCACGCAATACTGAAGTCCCGCAGCTCGAAAATGACGGACGACGTGCCATCACGGCGCGGCGTCTTGAGCTGGCAACCAACGTTGCCATTGGCATGGGCGACAGACGCTTTTCAAAGACCGCCGGGGGCCGAATCACTTGATTGAGCGGGAATTCACAATTTATCTCATGCCCGCGATCATTAACACACGATAAATGCTCTCTGGCAACGGACAGAAAAAGGAAATATGGAACGAATATTCTCTTAACCTGTTCGCACCCATTTTCAGGCTTCATTTTCCCTTTCACCTTGAGTATCCTTTGCGCGCCACTATACGGAGGAACGGCGAATATGTTTGAAAATCTTGAATACAAACTTAATAAATTGAAGGCTAACCGTGCATTCGAATTGTTAGTCGTCTCCGTTATCATTCTCGCTGCACTGTTGGCCGGTGCTAGAACCTACGATATCAATTCGTCGGCTCTTCGGCTTCTATCAGTCCTCGATGTCCTTATTACAGTCTTTTTTGTCGTCGAAATTTCGCTGCGTTTTATGGCCGACAAAGATAAACGCCGCTTTTTCAAAAATGGCTGGAATATCTTTGATACGGTTATCGTATTGGCCAGCCTGGTTCCTATGGACAGTTCTGAGATGGTTATTGTCGGTCGGCTGTTACGCATTTTTCGCGTGCTGCGGATGGTGTCAATGATTCCCGAGTTGCGAGTTCTCCTGAATTCCTTAATGCGCGCCTTGCCACAGCTTGGCTATGTGGTGTTGCTGATGTTTATCATTTTCTATATTTATGCAGCCATTGGCAGCACAATGTTTAGCGCGATCAATCCTGAACTATGGGGTGATATTTCGGTGTCGTTACTGACGCTGTTTCGCGTCATGACATTTGAAGATTGGACCGACGTCATGTACGAAACAATGGAGGTTCATCCGCTCAGCTGGATCTATTATTTGAGCTTTATTTTTCTAACGGCGTTTGCGTTTCTAAATATGGTGATTGGAATTGTCGTTAACGTGATCGATGAAGAAAGCCGCAGGGAGCGAGAAGCAGAAAATGAGAACGAACCGACGATTGCTGATCTGCAAGTAGAAATACAGGAGATAAAGAAGTTGCTGATAGAGCGAAAGTAGTGATTGATGGCCGCAGGTCAACCAAGGCATTCTCATACGTGAAAAATACGCGATAGCGGGTTAAATCTGTGATTTAACCCGCTATCATCGAAAGATCGACCAAGCCACAAAAGCGCGGCCCCAAAAATAAAAACGGAAACAAATATTGAGCTTATTGAGCAAGCTGTCCCCGTAATTTAGTCCTTTAAACATCCACCTTTTTTGCTATAGTCAAGCTTTAGAGAGGCTTCGCTTATTAGGGCATCATCATAGTAGCGCATGTCAATGGCTCCCAAGGGGTAGCTTTTTAAGCTGTTGTTAACATCCTGTGCTGAATAATGGTCGAGGAGGTCAAATTTCACGTTCTGCGTCGTGCTGGTATCAGCCCAGTTTTTGCGGAAAGGCAAGTTTTTCCCTAAAGCGCGTAAACCAACAATGCCAATCACATCGCCTTTCATACCATTGCTTTTACCGGGGTGCATTTTTAAGGAAAGAACGGCAGAACAGAGTGTTTTTTTAGATTTGAGGAACTTTCGCATTTTGGCGCCATCGCCAAAATTATTGCGAAAATCAAGCTCCCAATGGGTTACTTCATTATCACCGTCACCAATATTCCTGCCTTCTCCTCTGTCGGTAATGAAGAAGTCTCTATTCGCAACACTACCAGGTGCAGAACTCATATTAGGATATTGGTCGCCTGTTGCTGATGCGGTTATCGTTTTTGCGTTAGCCGTGCTGATTGTGGCTAACAAAGTAAGTGATAATAATGTTGTAATGCTTCCGAGCTTTTTCATTTTGAATCTCCGTATTGGCTATCATTTTCTTGAGAGTCACTATGAAGATTTGGCCGATTAAAACCGTGTAATATATCGCGAGTAGTTTGTGATATATTACCCACGCCATCACTTTGTTGTCGTGATCGAATTACTCGACCATGCTTCAAACGCGCGTTATTCACGAGCGATGCGCACCCGTAAAAGCGCGCGCGACACTGCTATACTCGTAACGCCATGACAATCGATGAACAGACGCTTATTGACGCGGCCAAGAACGTACGCGCAAACGCGTATGCGCCCTACTCGGGTTACCGGGTAGGTGCCGCATTGCTGGACGAGTCCGGGCAAATTCACACAGGCTGTAACGTGGAGAACTCCGCGTACCCGGAAGGGACTTGCGCCGAAGCGACTGCAATCGGCGCAATGATCACAGCGGGTGGACGCGAGATTATCGCAATCGCAGCGGTCGGCGGCCGCGAACAGATCGAAGCATGCACGCCTTGTGGCGGTTGCCGCCAGAAAATGGCTGAGTTTTCGAACAACAACACGCGGATAATTCTGCTCGGCGAGGATGGCGCCATCGAGAGCTACAGCATTGACGAGCTGTTGCCGGCGTCGTTTCGCTTGCGATAGATCCTGTCTCACGACAAACATTAACCGCGCAGCAGAACGTCAACCTCCTGCCGCTGTGGAAACGACGGCTGCGCACCCCTCTTCGTTGTCGCGCTGGCGCCGGCCGCACAGGCGAATCGTAGCGCCTGCTGCGCCTGTTGGCCTTGCACTAGCGCGATTGTTAACGCGGCCGTAAATGTATCACCAGCGCCTGTCGCATCGACGGGGATAACCCGCGGTGGCTGTGCCTCGGCTAGCTTCTTGCCGCCTTGCCAAAGTTCAGCGCCTCGCGCACCGTGCGTCAATGCGATGATACCCTTACAATCATTAACCGCCGCGCCGGTAAACGCTGCCTCTGTCTCGTTCATAACGAGCAAGTCCACCCGCTGCAGAATTCCCACCGGCACGGCCTTTGCCGGCGCGAGATTGATGCAGAAAAAGCCGCTATAAAACGCCGCCGCCTCGGCGATTGTCGCAAGCGGCACTTCGAGCTGACAGATTAACGCGTCGCTTACAGGAAGACACAGAGAATTCGGCTCAAAGCGGCGGTTGGCGCCCGGCGCGACCACAATTTGATTCTCGCCACCGGGATCGACCGCGATAAGAGCGATACCCGTCGCCGCGCCGTTCACGGTCAAACACTGCGACAGATCGACGCCCTCCGCGCGCAATAACGCCAATGCTTCCTGAGCCGCCGCATCCTCGCCGACCCGTGCGATCAGCGCCACGTTCGCACCGAGACGTCTCGCTGCGAGGGCTTGATTCGCTCCTTTGCCGCCGGGATAACGGTTGAGTTCGGCATCGGTGACCGTTTCACCCGCAACCGGCAAGCGTGGTACCGCGGCGACGATATCCAGATTGACCGAACCAAGGATCGCCACAAACGGTGTTTTCGTCGCAGTCATAGCGGCTTGACCCCGCTAAATCGCGCCAACCTCTCAGCCAACAACGCATAAAAGCCGTCCGCATCGACGGCGTGCACCCAGACGGCGTTTTCGGGCCGATTGCTGACACCCCAGAAGTCAACCGCGGTATGACCCATCGTTAGTGCGGACTCCGTTTCGACCGAAATGTTGCATTGTTTGCCAGTGAACAGCTCAGGCTGCAGAAGATAAGCGACCGTACAGGGGTCGTGCAGCGGCGCTCCGTCAATGCCATATTTTACGCTATCGTGACGGCTGAAGAAGCCCAGCATGTTTGCGGTAGCGAGCGCGGGGCCGTTGCCTAGCGCGCGGATCTTTGCGATGCGCTCCTTGGTTGCCAGTACCTGGTGCGATACGTCTAAACCCATCGCAACGATAGGCCGGCCGCACTCGAACACCACGTGAGCCGCGTGTGGATCAACGAGGATATTGAACTCGGCAGACGGCGAATGGTTGCCCCCTTCGCGCATCGCGCCACCCATCAACACGATCTGGTCGACCTTGCTGACAATGTCCGGCGCTTTAACCAGCGCCATCGCGATGTTGGTCAGGGGTCCGGTAGGCACTAAAGTGACCACTTGTTCGTCTGCCGATCGCAGCGTGTCGATGATGAAATCCACCGCGTGCTGCGCTGCAAGAGCTTGCTCCGGTGGGTTGATATCGACGCCGTCGATTCCGCTGTGCCCGTGTACTTCCTCGGCAGTAACGAGTTGGCGCACCAACGGCCGCTCGCAGCCGGCGAACACCGGAATGTCGCGGCGACCCGCGATGTCGCACATCAGGCGCGCGTTGCGCTGCGTTAACGTCAGGGGCACGTTGCCGGCGACAGCCGTAACGCCGAGAACCTGCAACTCCTCCGGCGACGACATCGCCAGTAGCAGATTAATTGCATCGTCCTGGCCGGGATCGCAATCGATAATGATGGGTTTGGTCATGTTAACAGCGCGCGACGATCAGAAAGTCAGCAGAATGCTGGCCAGCGCCGCACTCATCAGATTCGACAGCGAACCCGCGGCGACCGCCTTCAGACCGAAGCGCGCGATCGGCTCGCGCATCTGCGGCACCAGACTGCCGAGTCCGCCGAGCAATATTGCGATCGACGAAAGATTAGCAAAGCCGCACAGCGAAAACGTCACAATAGCGCGAGTTCGTTCGCTCATGCCGGCGAGGTAGTCACTCATATGGCTGAAGGCGACGAATTCGTTCAGTACCAGCTTCTCGCCAAACAACGCACCGGCCGCTTGCGCTTCCTCCCACGGCACGCTTAGCAAATACATCATCGGCGCAAACACCCAGCCGAGAATTTTCTGCAAGGTCAGGTCTTCGATACCGACCAGCCCCGCCAGCCCGCCGACAAGGCCGTTGAACAAAGCGATCAAGGCAACGAACGCAATCAGCATGGCACCGATGTTGACCGCCAGCTTCACGCCGTCGCTTGCTCCTTGCGCAGCGGCGAGGATAATGTTGACGTGTTCGCTATCTCCCATCACCAGGCCGCGATCATGCGCGCCGGCAACCGCGCTTTTGTCGTCGGGCATAATGATCTTGGCCATCAACAGGCCGCCCGGCGCAGCCATAAATCCCGCCGCCAGCAGATATTTCATTTCGGCGCCCAACAACGCGTAGGCAGCCAGCACGGTGCCGGCTATGGAAGCCAGGCCCGAGGTCATCACAGCGAATAGCTGCGGTTCGGTCAGGTCCTTGAGATATGGCCGCACCACCAGCGGTGCCTCCGTCTGCCCGATAAAAATATTCGCCGCCGCGTTCAGCGACTCCACCGGCGCCGTACCAACCACTTTCTGCAGGCCACCGCCGACCAGTGTCACCACCCATTGCATAATCTTCAGGTGGTAAAGCACGGACATCAGCGCGGAGATGAAAATAATGATCGGCAGAACATTAATCGCGAAGCTAAAGCCGACCGAGTCCGATGCCAGCCCCCCAAACACCAGGTCGATGCCGGCACTCGAAAAGCCTATGACGGCCTGCACGCCAGTGCTCAGGCTTAGAATGGCCTGCTTGCCCCAGTCGAAGTAAAGCACGAATATCGCTACCACCACCTGCAGCGCGAAGGCAGCACCTACGATGCGCAGATTGATGGCTTTGCGATCGGAAGATAGCAGCACGGCAATGCCGAGAATCACGGCAATGCCCACCACACTGATCAGACTCTCCGGCATGCTGTTAACTCCCGATCGACGCTTAGCTTTATTGTTTGAACACCGACACAGTAGCGCCAGCAGCGGCCAGTTGCACCGCTACCTGCGCCAAAGATATTGGCAGTGCCTGTTAATCTACCGTCAATCTGTCGTAAATAACAGGTATTTCAGCAGGCGTGGTAGCAAGCACTTTGCAGGCTTGTTGCAGAGCGCGGGCGGCGATCGCCGCGTCTTCCGGCGTCGCAGCGTGCACGGTGGCTAGCGGTCGGTTCGGTTCGACCGCGCTACCGACCGGCACGATATCAGTAAAGCCAACCGACAGGTCGAGCACGTCATCAATTTTGCGGCGCCCGCCACCCAGCGACAATACGGCATTACCCACGGCAAAGGTATCGACCGCGCTGACGAATCCGCTGCGCTCGGCATACACCGGCTTCGTGACCGTCGCAACCGGCAAGTACTTCTGATAGTTATCGACAAAATCGGTTGGACCACCAAGTGCGGCGACCATACGGTCGAAAACTTCGGCCGCTTTGCCACTCGAGACCGCTGCATCGGCTTTCGATTTGGCGCGGGCGAGTTCGGTTTCGATACCGCCAAGCACCAGCATTTCCGCGCACAGATGCAGAACGACCCGATCAAGGCGCGATTCGCGCTGTTCGTTACGCAAATAACGCACGGATTCCGCGATTTCGACGGCGTTACCAGCGGCCAACCCCAGCACTTCGTTCATATCGGTAATCAGTGCGTGCGTCTTGAGACCGGCAGCCGCTGCCGTGCGGATAATGCTGTGCGCCAACGCTTGCGCTTGCGCCATGGTTTTCATAAAGGCGCCGTTGCCGACCTTGATGTCCATCACCAGCCCCTCGAGGCCGGCCGCTATTTTTTTCGACAGTATCGATGCGGTGATAAGCGGTACCGACTCCACCGTTGCGGTCACATCGCGGATGGCATAAAGACGCCGGTCAGCCGGCGCCAACTCCGAAGTTTGGCCAATAATTGCGCAGCCAACCTGCCGCACGACTTTCCTGAACAAAGCGAAATCCGGTGTCGGGTTGTAACCGGGAATCGACTCGATCTTGTCCAGAGTGCCTCCACCATGCCCCAGCCCGCGACCCGAAATCATCGGTACATAGCAGCCACAAGCCGTGGCGATGGGCGCCAGCAGGAAACTGACTTTATCCCCTACCCCGCCGGTGGAATGCTTGTCGACCACGGGCCCGTCCAGGCCGGCATCCTCCCAGCTCAGTACCGTGCCGGAGTTGGCCATGCCCAGCGTGAGCCGAGCGGCTTCCTCGGACGTCATGGAATTGAGGAATATCGCCATTGCCAGCGCCGATGCCTGTTCCGTTGGCAGGCTGCCGTCCGCCAGACCGTTAACGAATATCTCAATCGCCCGCGCAGACAGTTCGCCGCCGTCGCGTTTTTTTCGAATAATGTCTACGAACAACATCAGCAAACCCGCGCTGACATAAAAGGGGGATCCTCGTCGGTGCCTTGGTCACGGCGCGTCATCCAAACCCCCGCAGCGGCAGGTCCGGGCCGCGTTGCAGCCAGTTCTCCGCCGGGTAACGGCAGTGACGGTCAATGACGTGCAAGGTGTAAGCGTGACGGGACTTGTCCGACCGGTTGGCGGCGCTCAAGTGCGGCGTGCGGCCGTCGAAAACAACCAGCGTGCCGGCTTTGGCTGCTGCCGGCAGTTTTAGCTGTTCCGGCCACGGCGTGGCGTCGAGAACTTCCGTGTGCAGCGTGTCGTTACCGCTGCGGTAGTTTCGTTGTTTCAGCGGGCCCTTGTGCTGCCCTGGAATAAAATACAGGCAGCCGTTATCGACCGTCGCATCTTCAACCGCGAACCAGAAGCCCGTGCACGATTCAGGTTCAGTGTAGATATAAGTCGAATCCTGATGGCAGACGACCTCACCGCCAATACGCGGCGGCTTGAAAATATACATCGACTGGATAATAACCGGGTCGACCGTGCCGAGGCTGCGCGTGAGTTCGGCGAGCCGCGGCGTATGCGAGAAGTGATCGAACACCGGGTCGAGGTCGTGCATGGCATGGCCCATTTTGTTGAGGCACATTTGTTTCGGTTGCCTGAGGACGCCGTGTTCATCGCAGGCATCGTGTTCGAGAAAAAAACGGATCTTGTCGCCGGATTCGATAAAGTATCTATCGTTGAGCTGCGATTGCTTGGTCGTCGAAAAAACGCTGTGCACCGCGGCGGGATCAAACTCGGCAACAAGCTCAAGTGCCCGTTCGCGCAACGCGGCGCAAGCTGCCTGCGGCACAAATCGTTCAAGGATAATGACCCCGGCCTGCCGGTATGCGTTCACCATCTCCACCGTAAGGCGCCCGTCGGCCGGCGCCGCGAACGATGGCAATGCATCGAAGGTAACCGAGAACTGGCTCATTGCCTGCTTTGTTGCCACGACTGAAGTGAGCTCCATTATTGTCGAATTCGCACGCGGAGTGCAACAACGCGCCGTTCGTAACCCTTTGCAACTGGCGACTTTGTGCGCGGTTATTTTTTTCGTCAACAGCGCCGGTCGCGTTTTTCCAACGGAGAATGCGCGGCCAGGGTTAAGGGTTGCGATTTCCTGACAGAAGAGTCAAACTCTGCAACGTAGCATGCGAGTTTGCGCTCGCGCACATTCTGCTTCATCGAGGGTACTCAACGTGAAAAAAAGAAATGTGGTCTTATCCTTACTCGCAACTTCCATCGCCTCCAGCTCACTCACCAACACAGCCCTTGCACAAGAGGACAGCGCTACCCTTTTCGAAGAAGTGGTGGTCACGGCGAAAAAACGCGCCCAAAGCATTTATGAAGTTCCCGCGGCCATCAGCGCATTCTCCGCCGACACCATTGAAAAGCAGGGCATCACCGATTTAACCGATATCGGCAAATTTGTACCAAACCTGAATGTGACCGGCTTCTCTGCCGGCCACACGTCGTCTGCTAACCCGTTTATTCGCGGTATCGGGCTGCAGGATCACCTCATTACCACCGACCCCGGCGTTGGTGTATATATAGACGGCGTTTACCTGGGCCGGCAGGTCGGCCAGAACTGGGGCCTTTCCAATATCGAACGGGTGGAAGTGCTGCGCGGACCGCAAGGCACGCTGTATGGCCGCAACTCCATCGGTGGCGCGATCAACATCATTACCCGTAAACCCGGCGCGGACGAGGGCAGTACAGTCGGCTTCCGGGTCGGCAGCCGCGGCCGCGTGAGCGGCGACTTCTACAGCGACCAGCGACTGTCAGACAATCTGGCGCTGTCCGTGTCCGGCGCTTTCACCCGCCGCAACGGTATCGGTGAGTTTACCAATATCCGCAATCCGGAAGCGGACGTGGGTGAGTTGCAGGATATATCGGGCCGTGTGGCGATCCAGTGGACACCCACCGACAAGCTCACCTTGCTGTTTACCGCAGACGGCAACGACGGCCAAAACGGTCTACGTCCGTACACAACGCTGATCGACGAGTTGCCCAACGGCGCGGTCTTCGACGCCGGTTTCCGCAACTCCGATGTGTCTTCAAATCCTTACGACAACAACACCGGCCAGGTCGAACAAACCCTGGTCAAGAACGAGGCCTACGGCTTTGCCCTGACCGCTGACTATGAGATCAGCGACGAACTCACTGCCAAACTGATCGTCAGCCAGCGGGAATCGGAATACGAAAGTGGCCTGGACGACGACAGTTTCGTGGCGGACTTCCTGTCTTTTCCCGAGGTGGGGGAAGCCGAGCAGACTTCGGTCGAGCTGCAACTAAATGGTGAATACGGCAGCATCGACTTCGTGTCCGGCATCTACTACTTCGAAGAAGACGGTGAAAACGACCAGAATCCGACGACATTCAACGGCGCGCCCGGTGGTACCTTCACCCTTGGACAGGAAGCTACCAGCTATGCCGTCTACGCCAACGTCGGTTTTTCCGTCACCGACCGGCTGCGCATATCCGGCGGCCTGCGCTATACCGAGGACGAGAAAGACGCGACCATAAACATTAATGACAGCCTGATTGACACTGGCGCTTCACGCGAGTGGGACGAGATAAGCTGGGAACTGGCGGCCTCCTTTGACCTTAACGACCGTCTGAACGTTTACGGCAGCATCGCCAACGGTTATCAGTCGGGCAAGTTCCCGCCGCGGCCGTTCTGCCTGTTCGGGTTTCTTGACTTCGACCAACCCGGCAACGTCAGCCAGCCCAATTGCTTCTTCGCCAATGACAACATCACGGCGGTCAACTACGAGGTTGGCATTAAAGGCGAGCCCTTCGAGCAGCTGCAACTCAGCATGGCGGCATTCTATACCGAGTATACCGATCTGCCCTACCAGGTCAGCACCACCACCGGTGGTGGTTTTGATACCCGCGACATTATTGTCGATCAGGACTCCACCGGGCTGGAAGTCGAAGCCACAATCGCGCTCAGCGGAAATTTCTTCGTGCACACGACGCTGGGCTACATCGACGTCGAAGTGGACGACCCGGCGGCAGTGGCGCCCCTGACCCCCGAGTTAACGGCTTCCATTAGCCCGGAGTTCACACTACCGATGGCCAGCGGCGGATCGTTGACTTTCCGCGCCGACTGGTCGTTCCGTGACGACATGTTCGGCGAACCCACCTCCGACCCCGGCAGATTTACCGAAATCGAAAGCCGCGATCTGATCAACTTCGACATCAGCTACCAGGCGGCGGATGAAGACTGGACCGTCGGCATCTATGGCCGCAACGTGACCGACGAGCGCTACGACAATGCGCGCCTGAATACTGGGGATTACGTGCTGGTGATATTAAGCAACGATGCCAGTGAATTCGGCCTGCGTTTCAAGAACAGCTTCTAACCAATCAAGTGTATGCAGGGTCGACGCTAAATCCGCTGACCTCTACCCACTCGGCAAGCGCCTTTTCTGCCGCTGGATCTATCGAGTCTGATAACGCGGCGAGCTTACCGTCGCGGTATGTCGCGACCGACTGACCGCGCAGCACGTACGGGTCGAAGTCGTCCTTCCGAAACGTGGCAGCCCAGTTGACACTGAGCTGATTGCCATCGACCACCGGTTCATCGACCAGCGCAAGCTCGCGCTGGTCGAATTTGCGGTCGAAGCCGTCGAGAGATTTCTTTATTCCCGCGAAGATAGCGTCGGAGCCTGTCAGTTTACAGGGCATCGCGTCTGACTTTACCTCGTAGGTAGCGTCTTCGTGAAAGTATTGACGCAGGCGACCCCACTGATCGTCCACATACGTTTCCTCGAAGGCTCCCGCGTAAGCAAAGAACTGTTGCAGAATTTCCATAACCAATTACCTACCTTTGTTGTCATATTACTTGGGTTAGTTCAAACCATACAGACAGCACCTAGACGGATCAAGCGTCACGCTGCATGCCATGTTGCCGCCCCAAAGGGGGTCGCACGCAAGCCCTATGCGGAAAACGAGGCCAAATTACTCCTCATCAAACCACGCGGCATGCCCAATACCGGTCATGCGGGCGCTGAGCAAACTGCCGAGATTGACGTGCGGGTTCGACGCGCATTGGGACGGTGGAGAACCCCTCACCTATCCCGCTACTATCGTTCCTTGCGCCAGCCATACACAAGCAACGAGATAGCAGATGGCCGCTGCCGCAGCAGCTATCGCTCGAACGTAGTTCCAAAAAGTCCAGCGCGGCATATAGCTATTCTTCCAGTAAGTAGCCGCTTCATCACTGGAATACTCCTTGCCGTCGAGGTGATTGTTCATCGGCACATTGAAGACAAGCGTTACAGCGAACACGCCAGCAAGATAGATAGCACCGCCAGTCATCAGCAAGGCCGATACAGGACCCGCCAGGCGCAAGTAAGCGTAGCCGAATAGAAGGGGTGAGAGGGCGGACATGCCCAAAAGCAGGACCATAAATACCGAGCTGAAGACTTCGCGATTAATGACCTGCATCACTTCAACGCCAGCGGCGGTTTTTGCACCGTTCAGCGATCTCATGACGAAATCCGAAAACGTCAGAAAGACACCTGCAACCACCGCGCAGGCAATAACAGAAATCTGGCATACAATAAAAAACCAGGTCGGCGTCATTTTTTAATCCTCCATAACACTAGGAGGCTGTCCCCGGCGTTCAGTATGAGACGCGGGTGCGCCAGATTCAGCGCTGCAGGATCGCGTGCAAAAGCCGTCACTTGATGGCCCTGGGCCAACGCCTGATTGACAATATGCAGCCCAAGATCCCAGCTGGAGCCAAAGATTATCAGCTTCATTTCGATTCCTTCTACTTGACATAGTGTCAAATTAGGGGATAATTGACGCTATGTCAAGCAAAAATTCTGACACCAGAAATCGAATTCTAAAAGCCGCGTGGAAACTGCTTGAAGCAAATCAGGGTAGCGGCGTGCGCATGACGGACATCGCCAAACAAGCAGGAATCACCCGTCAGGCGCTGTACCTTCATTTCCGCACGCGGTCAGCGCTACTGATCGCTACAACGCGCTATCTCGATCAAGTAAAAGGCGTTGACGAACGCCTTAGCGCCAGCCGCACCGCCGCGACAGGGATAGAGCGGCTCGACGCATTTATCGAAGCGTGGGGCAATTACATCCCTGAGATTTACGGTATCGCAAAAGCGCTACTCGCCGTCAAGGACGCCGACGAGGCAGCAGCAAGAGCATGGGACGATCGCATGCAGGCGGTGCGCCAAGGATGTGACGCCACGATACGCGCATTGAGCGCTGATGGTACTCTGTCGCCCGACCATTCGATGCGGCAAGCGACCGATATATTGTGGACAATGTTATCGGTTCGGAATTGGGAGCAACTAACCATCGAATGCGGCTGGTCGCAAGAGAAATTTATCGTAACGCTTAAAAAACTGGCGCGACGCATTTTGCTGCAACAGGAGACGTCACAGTTTGCACGTTAACGCACGCTACAAAACCGGGCGCCAGCTATCCATGTTCCGTGTTGTCACAAAAAACACTATCGCAGAATCCAACTGCGCACACAAACACACACCACGGGTAATAGCCGGCTCGCTCCGGGGCTCCAACAGCGGGCGCCAAATTCTGTTCGAGGTGCTGGTCGATGAGCTGCAACACGTTCGTAACCGACTCGAATACTCGATCCCTGACGCCTCGGTAGCGGTCTGGCAGCTTGGGGGTCCATTGACAGGCAGGTAGTTAAACCATAGAGTCTAGCGCCTGTTGACGCTATTTTACCATAACGCATCGACTGAACATTCAGCGCCTCCTGATTTTCTCCCTACCACGTACATATGTGGGCCACACTAAACCGTATATTGGATCTGCGCCCGCTAGACCAGGTTAATGCATCTTTTTCAAGCTTTAAGGAATACAGCAAATGGCTGACATAGATATCGCGAGAGAAGCTAACATGCAAAGGATTGTTGATATTGCAAAAAACACGCTTGATATTGACGAACAGTTTATCGAACCGTACGGGCACTATAAGGCCAAGTTGTCATTGGACTATGTCAACAACCTCCAAAACGGCAAAGACGGCAATTTGATCCTGGTCAGCGCGATCACCCCTACCCCACCCGGTGAAGGTAAAACAACCACGTCCATTGGGCTGGGCGACGCGCTGAATCGAATTGGTAAACGTACGATCATCTGCTTAAGAGAGCCATCCTTAGGTCCGTGCTTTGGCATGAAGGGCGGCGCTACCGGAGGGGGGTACTCTCAAGTTGTACCGATGGAAGATATTAATCTGCACTTTACCGGCGATTTCCACGCCATCAGCCTTGCGCACAACCTGCTGGCCGCGCTGATTGACAATCACATCCAGCAGGGCAATCCGCTGGGGTTTGACGACCGCAGAATTACCTGGAAACGAGTGGTTGATCTAAATGACAGAGCGCTGCGCAATATCATTGTCGGGCTCGGCGGCACTATTAACGGCCATCCCCGCGAAGACGGCTTCGACATCGTGACGGCGTCAGAGGTCATGGCGATAATATGCCTGGCCACTTCGCTGAACGACCTGAAAAACAGATTGGGCAACATTATTTGTGGCTACGACCACAACAAGGAAGCGATTCACGCCAAAGACATTAACGCGCACGGTGCGATGACAGTATTGCTCAGAGATGCGATAAAACCCAATCTCGTGCAAACACTTGAAAATAATCCTGTGCTCGTTCATGGCGGCCCTTTCGCCAACATCGCCCACGGCTGCAATTCTGTGATTGCCACCAAAGCGGCTCTCAAGCTTGCCGACTATGTCGTCACCGAGGCCGGCTTTGGGGCGGATCTCGGCGCGGAAAAATTTATTGATATCAAGTGCCGCAAGGCCGGTCTAAAGCCATCGCTCGTTGTTGTGGTAGCAACAATACGCGCACTGAAATTCCACGGTCACGCAGAATTGAAATCTATTACTGAAGAGAATCTGACCGCGCTCGAACAAGGTATTCCCAACCTGGAGCGGCACATTAACAATATCCGTAACCACTTCGGTTTACCCTGTGTTATCGCCATTAACCGCTTCACCGACGACACGGATGCAGAAGTCGCTTTGCTGCGAAACAAAATGGCCCACCACGGAGTCAAAGTGATTCTCGCCGATCACTGGGCCAAGGGCGGGGCAGGCGCGGAGGAGTTGGCACGCGAAGTCGTCGATGAAATCTCGCATATTCCGCCTGATCTGCACTTCGCCTATGACGAGCACGACACCCTGTGGACCAAAATCAATAAGGTCGCGACTAAGATCTACGGCGCCAGCGAAGTGATCGCGGAAACCAAAATCCGCGACAAGATTGAGCGATACCAGAACGGCGGCTACGGTCATTTTCCCGTCTGTATCGCCAAAACTCAATATTCGTTCTCCTATGACCCGAAATTGCGCGGCGCCCCTTCCGGCCATGTCGTTCCGATCGAGGATGTCTATTTGTCGGCGGGCGCGGAATTTCTGGTGGCGTTATGCGGCAATATTATGACCATGCCCGGTCTCCCCAAGGTGCCCGCAGCTAACAGCATTGACCTGAATGAGAACGGACAGGTAATCGGGCTTTTTTAGTGTGTACCCGGAAACTCATCGTACTCGCCGCGCCTACGAGGGAATATGTGCCGACTCGCTCTCCCGCCTCTCATGCTATTCAGCCTCAGTTGTGCCGCCGACCCGCGGCAGATGTACAGCCCGGATTCTCCCGTTTGGCTGCAGGCGGTCGGTAAACTGACCGTACCCGGCTCTCACTACAAAAACGGCGATCGTCACCACCACGAAAAACACTGCACGGCGACGCTGGTGACTGAGGATATTATCCTCAGTGGCTGGCACTGCCTGGAGTACTACACCGACCTGAGCCAGGACATCGTTTTTACCCTGCCCAACACAAAACCCCTTATAAAACGTACCGCCCGCCATTTGGTTGACGGTGGCGGAATGCAAGCCGACTGGTTACTGCTCAAACTCAACCGACCCATCAGCAAACGGATCGCTGTAGCCGTTCCTGTCAGCACTCTTACTGTCGCGAAACCTGGCACGCAAGCACTGACCCTGGCCGGTTATTCCCGCGATTCGGGTCTGGGAGCCGATGACCAGCAGCTCAGCTACCATCCAGGCTGCGAAATTCTACACCAGGAGTCGTATCGGGTGGCAACCAACTGTGTGGCATTGAAGGGTTCTTCGGGCGGGCCTATAGTACACCAGCAGACCATTGTCGGTGTCGTTTCAGCCGGCGACAGTGAGCAACTCAGTTACTACACGCCAAGCAATTCATTTATCAGCGCCGTGCGTCTTTACCTGCATTGAGTGTAAAATCTGTTGTGCTTGCCGATTCAATCGAGGGCGCAGCCAAAAACTCGGACCCTTTTTAACCCGTGAATCCCCCACCCTCTATCGCCTCCCCCACAAGCGGCGCTGGTAATCTTATGCTAAAGTTACACCGCAAACCTCACGAGCGAGAGCAATGAGCGATTATCCTTTTCAAGATAAAACAGTGGTAATCACTGGCGCATCGGCCGGGGTTGGCGCGGCCTGTGCGCGAGCGTTTGCCACCCACAAATCCAAACTTGTATTGCTTGCTCGTGGCGAAGAGGCACTCAACACCATTGCAGAAGAGCTACGGCCGGCAACAGAGGTGATGACTGTCGCAATGGACGTAGCCAATAACGCGGATTGTCTGGCGTTGTTTGCAAAGGTCGAGGCCAAGTTCGGCGCCGTTCATGTTCTGGTAAATAATGCCGGCCTGCACATTCGAGGAGCCGTGGAAAGCAGAAGTCCTGAAGACATTGCCGTGATGGTTGACGTCAATACACGCGCGCCGTTGGTTTTATCCGCGGCCGCTTTGCCCCATATACGCAAAGCCGGCGGCGGTGCAATCGTCATGGTCGGATCGCTGGCCGGACTCGCGCCACTGGCAGGAGCGGCCACCTACGCGGCCACTAAGGCAGGGTTGCGCGCCTTTGCCTATGCGCTGGCAGACGAACTGCGCGGCAGCAATATTCATGTCGGCGTGGTGTCACCTGGACCGATTGATACAGGCTTTATCATGGACGAGATTGACCAGGTCGAAGATATTGTTTTTTCGCAGCCCATGAGCAGCGCCGCAGGCGTCGCCGACGCGATAATAGAGGTGGCAAAAGGGGGCAGAATCGAAATTGCCATGCCGGCGGCAAGTGGAAAATTAGCTGGCCTGGGTTACCTGTTTCCATCGTTGCGGCGCAAAAGCCGTGGCCTGTTGAATAGCATGGGGCGCAAGAACAAGGAGAGATATCGGCAGCGGGCTGAACAGCAAGCTACCAAAAAATGAGGCCAGGAAAACTCGGTCATGATGGCTAGAAGAAAAACCCTGCATCAGTGTTTACCGGGTTCGAGCTTAACCCCTCTACGTTCTTTGATGATATAAGCCTGCATCGCCGTCATTTTAGGATCGTCGGCGGCGAGATTTTCGCCTTCCAGCGGGTTGCGAATGCACCAGTTGATCATCTCCCAAGGTTGCGCCACCTTACCCAGTTGTTTCTGAAATTTTGGGTACGTTTCCGGGTGGGTATTGACGGCAGGTGGCGCAAGAGACATCGCCGGTGGTGCTAAAGCGGGTATCGTTAAAAAGTTTGTCGCCCAACGCAATTTTGGCATCGGTTTGGGCGTTGTCCGCTGGAACCGGAAGTGACGGCAGCCCCAACAAGTCGTCGGACGCAAACAATGGGCCGGCAAGCACAGCCAGCAAACCGAATAAAAGTGCACTAAATCGCATGACAACCTCCTGAGTTTTTCATAAATCGTTACCCGTATGAAGGGGCTTGTTGTTACGCTCCTGTACACCGCAATTAAAAGCCGCGATTGTTGCTCGGTCTACCCTGCCTCGGAAAATCGTTCGCCAGGTGCAGTAAACGGCAAATTCAACAATTGCAAGCTATAGTTAAGAATGAGACCAGCAGAGCGTTACTTGTATGAGCGATAACCAGCACACAGTTTACTTCGAAGGCGATATCGCCGACGGCTTCAGTATTGGGCAGGTGAAAAAAAACCTGGCCAAATTATTCAAGTCCGACGCCAACCGCATCGGCCAGCTGTTTAGCGGCGAGCGTGTTGCGTTAAAGAAAAACCTCGACCTTGCAACCGCAAAAAAATACCACAGCGTTTTGTTCACTGCCGGCGCGCTGGTAACGATAGCCGCCGCTAATGGTGCGCCCCTGGCAGCGAATGACGCGCAACAACAAGCGCAAGAGGAACAAGAACAGCAGCCTGAGTTCAGTTGGTCACTGGCGCCCATCGGCAGCCTGCTGCTGCGCGCCACGGAAAAAGTCAAACAGGCCGTGGTGAACATCGACATCAGCCACCTGTCACTGGCCTCGGTATTTGCCACTGAAAAAACCAAAGCAGCCGTGGAAATGCCCGCTCTCGACACCAGTCATTTGTCGGTCGCGCCAGTCGGTGAACAGTTAGTAGCATCACGCGCGGAAGAAACCGAACTGACGCTGGACTTAAGCGCCCTGAGCATTGACCCGCCGGGTACTCAGCTGGGCAGCAGCGCGAGCAATACGGCGGAGGAATTACAGCTTGATCTTAGCCAATATGCGTTATTGGAGCCAGGAGAAGAAACCATAGTCACGCGCCCTGCGCAGTCCCCCACACCCGCGCCACCCGACGTCAGCCATCTTGAGCTGCTGCCCGAGCCCGAACCGGAAGCAGAGAACGCACCGAGTTAAGAGCCTATGCGACTATCATAAATTATTGTGATCTCTCGTTTTTTTATAACAAAAGGAAATATATAGTGCGTGAATACTGCACAAGTTAACAGTTCGCATTCTAACGGCATCTTCTGGTTAAAAAATAATCGTTAAGCTGGTGGCAATATGACCGACTTCTGACACACTTAATCCTATAGAGCACTCAAAAGTTGGCCTTTCGATGCACCAGCGTCACGTTACACATATTGCCCGCATCCCGCGTGCTTGCCATACGCCGCCATTGGTCGGCGCCGTGCCATGTGTCGCGCTGCTGTGGCTCATGCTAATGGCGGCACCTGCCCGCGCCGAGTCAGACGTCCTGCTGTCAATAACCAATCTGGAACTGGACCGTTATGTAACCCGCACACCGAGCCAGACTGACGAGCAATTACCGGTGCGATCTCGACGCCGCGGCAAGCAGCCTACCCTGCGCGATTTTATTGCCCGCGACCTGAACCCGAACCGCGATTTCAATTACCTGTGGTTGCGCAACTATACGGTAAAAAAACCCTATCTGAACCAAGACAATCTTATCAGCGGTACGCTGTATGCGGCGATTGAATTTTTCCGCGGTAAGCGCAAGGCAGAGAAATTTTACTTTTTGATCGATAACGCCGACATTCCGCGCTGGGGCGGCGTAAAATACCGGCTGGGATTGTCGACCGATCAACTCAGATTGCGCGTGCGCTACCACTTCTAACGGCGCAGCAACCGCGCACAATTTGCTAAACTACGGCGCCCTATCAGCCGAGCGCATACAGTCAGCCGAGCGCATACAGTGCAACCATTCACAATAGCAGCAGGCGGCCCCGCCGGTCTCGGTCGAAGACTGGGCGCAATGCTGTACGACAGCCTGCTGCTGTGCGCGCTCATCATGGTGGGTACAGGGTTGGCGATTGGCCTGCGCACATTATTTACCGACCCGACACAAGTCGCCGCCGACCCGGAGGGTGCCGTCCACGGTGTGCTCTATCAAGTGTTTATCGCGCTGCTCATCGTTGGGTTTTTTACCTGCTTTTGGCGTCTGTCGGGCCAGACCCTGGGTATGCAGGCGTGGCGCGTACGAGTGCAAAATGCCGACGCCAGCCGTTTAACACTAAAACAATGCCTGCTGCGCTGCCTCGGCGGGCTGCTGTCGTGGTTGTGTCTGGGCCTTGGTTACTGGGTGGCGCTGTGCAACGCGGAGAAGCGCACCTGGAGCGATATGCTGTCCGCCTCGATCGCGGTACATCTGAAGCAAGAGAAGAAGGAAAAATAGCAGTGTTTCTAACCGCTGCGGCGCAACAGTATTAAGCCTGTACCCGCGCAGATCAAAATCGGCAGCAGGATGGCAAACAGGGGCTGGAATCCAAATACCAAACTTGACGGGCCTAACATATCCTGGCTGGTGCGGAACACAATACCGACCAATACCCCAATAAAAATACGGTAACCCATCGTGACTTCGCGCAATGGGCCAAATACAAAAGAAATCGCTACCAGCACCAGGCTTGCCGTGCCCAGCGGCTGTAACAGCTTGCTCCAAAATGCCAGCAGGTAGTCGCCAGCACTCTGCCCTTGCGCCTTGAGGTATTTTGCGTAAGACCACAAGCCGGAGACCGACAAATCATCCGGCTCAAGTATCACCAACGATAACAGCCGCGGTGACAGCGAGGTGGACCATTCAAGTTTGTCGAAGCTGGAACGACTGGTGGAACGGTCATGCAGTTGCGTTTGCACGCCGTCTTCCAGCAGCCATTTATCGCCCATAAAGCGGGCGCGCTCGGCAAACAAGGTGGACTGCATTTGTTGCGTTGTGTTGAAGCGAAACAACGTCACACCATGCACCACGCCATGTGGCTCCACCGCATTAAAGTGCATAAACTCATTGCCCTCGCGGTTCCACACGCCGCTCTTGGCACTGAAGGCTTGCGCTTCGTTTTGCGCCAGTGCGCGGCGCGTGCCGGCTATCTGTTCGGCCGGCGGCGCAATGTATTCGCTGATCAATAAACCCAGCAGCATTAACAGCAGGGCGGGTTTCATCACCATCCAGACGATGCTGCCGGTCGCAACGCCCGAGGCACGCATCACGATCAACTCGCTCTGGCTCGCCAACGTACCCAAACCGATCAAGGCTCCCACCAACGCGGCAAATGGAATGTACTCGTGAACCCGGCCCGGCACCGTTAAAAAGACGTAAATCAGCGCTTCGCCAAAGTCATATCTGCCTTCCAACCGCCCCGACTGGTCGATGATAGCGGAAATAACATCGATGCCAACCAGCACCAGCAGAACCAGAAATGTGGCGGCCAATACGCTGCCCCCCACGTGACGGTTTAGCAACTTCATTCGTTGTGCACGCCCGCTACCGGCCGTAATTTGCGCGCCATATCATCCGCATAGAGCAACACTATTGCGCCGACAAGAAACAGCGCGTGCACCCACCAGATGCCGATGCCGACCGGGATCTGTTGCTCTTCAACCATGCTGCGGGCGGCGCTGAGACTGAGCAGGTAAACCAGATAGATAACGATCGCCGGCAACAGCTTTACAAAGCGGCCACGGCGGTGGTCAGTGCGGCTTAACGCCAGCGCGATGATGCTGACAATCGGCACCAGCAGCGGCAAGGAAAAACGCCATTGCAGGGCGGCGCGATCTTTCGCGTCATCGGAATCGAACAAGTCCGCGGTCGACTTTGCTTCCACTTTTAAGCGGCGCCGCACTTCATCCTGTGGTTCGCGCAGCAACTGGCCGTATTCAGCAAACTGCATCACGCGAAAATCCAGATCGCCCGGCGCTCCCTCGTAGCGATGACCATCGTACAGCTCAAGGTAACGATCACTGCCTTCGCGCACGATCTTGCCACGGGCAGCGACCAGCACCACGAGTTTGGACTGCCCGTCTTGTTCCGCACGTTGCGACATAAACACGTTGCGCATTTCAGCGCGCCCTTTGGTCAGCGTTTCGGCGTAGCTGACGCGCAAATCATCATCGTCAGACTGGAAGCGTCCCGGCACCAGCGTGTTGATTTGGCCGTACGTTTTCGGGTCGTTGAAAATATCCTGCACTTTGGCTGCACCGCTGGGACTCAACCACAGACTGATCAGAGCAACGAGCAGCGTTACAGCGCCGCAGGTAAGCAGCGTAAACCGTAGCAAGCGGTTGGGGCTGAAGCCACACGCCGACAGCACCACCATTTCGCTTTCAACGTAGAGTCGGCCGTAGGCCAGCAATATGCCTAAAAACAAGGCCAGCGGCAGGATGAGCTCGAGAAAACCTGGAATGCGATACAGCATTATGGCGAACAACACGTCGGAGGCGAGATCACCCGACGCCGCCTGCGCCAGATATTTGACGAAGCGGCTGCTCATGATGATGAGCAAAAGCGCGGCGCTGACCGCAGCCATCACCAGCAATACTTCTTTGGCCAGGTAACGAAATATAATCATTAATTAGAGGGTAAGGAACGCAGAGATCACGGCAGCGGGTGGCGGCATTCTTTTAATCCGGTGGCTGCGCCTATACACTACGACGCTACGCGTAAAAAATGAAGAAATAGAGCCAAACAACTATGAAATTCAAGACTCAAGCATTGCCTGAAGATTTATCAACACTGGTTAGCCATTGTCTTATCTTACCAGTCTACAAAGACAAGTGCTTCAGCAAAAATGTCCGCGCCCTGGATAAATGCCTCGATGGAATACTGGAAGCAATGCTGCAACGCGGCGATTTTGTCGGCAAATTCAAACAGCTGCAGATACTGCCGCTGCATGGGGCAACAAAAATACAGCGTATTTTATTGCTCGGCTGCGGACCAAGCGACGAATTCGATGCGCAAAAATATCGTACGCTGCTGGCGCTGCTGGCCAAGAATCTGAGCTCGACGCCGGCCAAAACCGCGCATGTTTTATGCGCTGACTTTGTCGTAAAAGATTACGCCGGCGATCAGCAAGCGCAGCAAATCAGCCAAATTTTCGTCGCTAAAGCCTACCGCTACACGCGTACCCGGTCTGAAAAACCAAAGCCGGGAAAATTGGCGTCCGTCAGCCTGTTGGTGCAGAACAGTCGAGGTGTTAGCCAGGCCCTGAAACGCGGCCAGGCGATCGGTTGCGGTATGAACGCCGCCAAAGAACTGGGTAATCTGCCCGGCAATATTTGTACACCCTCCTATCTCGCCAAACACGCAACGAAGCTGGCGCGCCAGCAAAGCAAGCTGACGACCAAGGTGCTGAACGAAAAGCAAATGCAGACGCTGGGAATGGGCTCGCTATTATCGGTTAGCGCCGGCAGCAAGGAGCAAGCCAAATTCATTATCATGGATTATCAGGCCGCATCAAAAGAGCAGCAGCCGATCGTGCTGGTTGGCAAAGGCATCACCTTCGACAGCGGGGGCATCAGTCTAAAAGCCGGCGCCGCGATGGACGAAATGAAATACGATATGTGCGGCGCGGCCACCGTGCTCGGTGTGATGGAAGCGGTGCTGAAGCTGCAATTGCCGATCAATCTAGTCGGCATCATCGCCAGTGCCGAAAATATGCCCAGCGGCACCGCGACCAAACCCGGCGACATTGTCACCAGTATGGCCGGCAAAACTATCGAAGTATTAAATACCGATGCCGAGGGCCGCCTGGTGTTGTGCGATGCGCTAACTTACGCTGAACGTTTCAAGCCGCGGGCAGTGATCGATATCGCCACCCTCACCGGTGCTTGCATCGTCGCTCTCGGCAAGCATGCCAGCGGCTTGTTCAGCAACAACGATGAACTGGCCAACGCACTGCTTGATGCAGGCACTACGAGTGGCGACCGGGCCTGGCGCTTGCCCATTTGGGAGGAATATCAGCAACAGTTAAAGAGTAATTTTGCTGATGTGGCGAATATCGGCGGCGGCGGCGGCGGCAGCATCACCGCCGCCTGCTTTCTGGCCCGCTTTACTGAAGCCTTTCGCTGGGCGCATCTGGACATTGCCGGCACCGCCTGGCTCAATGGCGCCAACAAGGGTGCGACCGGGCGGCCGGTCGCCTTGCTGATGCACTACTTGCTGGCACAGAGAGACAGGTGACCAAAGTCGATTTTTACGTTTTGCAGGGCGTCGAGAGTATTGAGCAGCGCGAGCAGTTTGCCTGCCGGCTGGTGAACAAGGCCTTCAAGCAAGGTCACGCGGTGTATATCAATACCAGCAGCGAAGACGCCTGCAAGCAGATCGATGAGTTGCTCTGGCGCGAGCCAGTAGCCGGCTTTATTCCGCATAGCGTAATTGACAACGGCGCGGCGACAGTTAACATCGGCTGCGGTGATGACCCGGGCGAGCATTCGCAGGTGCTGTTAAACCTCGCGGATAACGTGCCTGGTTTCTTTTGCCGCTTTCAGCGCATCGTTGAAATCGTTATATTCGAGCCGCGTATTCGTAAGCTGGCGCGCGCTAACTATAAGTTTTATAAAGACCGCGGTTTGCTGCTAAACTCCCACAACATAGCCTGAAAAGCGCTGTTTACCGATCATTTCTATGTCTGCGCATGATAAAGACAAACCGTCAGCAAAAAGCGACTTGCTACAAGAATCGCGCAACTTGAAAAACGTACTCGACACCGAGGCGGATGACGCCATCCCCACGCTCAGTGACGTGGTGCAAATCCCGAACCAGCCGGCGACAGACGCCGATCGTAACAAACCGGACGCGGTTGACAGCATACTCGACACCGCGCAAAACAGCAGCGACGACGGCATTCCCGTGTTGGACCGAGTGGATGGAGAAACTGGTGTAAACCACGATAGCGCTGCCGAGCCTATGCAATCACTTGACCAGCTACTCTCCGCGAAAGCAAAGAACATGGCGCCGTTCGCATTGATTGATAGTGCCAGCGACGACTACGATAGCAGCACGGCAGAAAGCCTGATAGTAGAGGGCTTGAACGAAGCGCTGCTGCCGTTGACGGAACAGATGGACGACGAAGCCCTGCGTCTGGTTGACGAACTGGTCGCCGAACACGCCGAACTCATCCGCCAGGAACTCACACAACGACTACACGCGAAGAGTCAGGAACTGCGCGCCGAATTGACGAGGCAACAAGGCGACAACGTGGATTAGCGCTCCTTCTTAGTCCGCGTAAGTCGTTGTATACTGCCTTCGCTGCGGTACCGGGCACTGACCGATCCCCACTTCATTGAGCTATTCATGCAGAAAACCTACGACCCCGCCGCCATAGAAAGCCGCTGGTACCAGCATTGGGAAAGCAATAATTACTTTGCGCCAAGTGGTGAAGGCGAGCCTTACAGCATCGCGATTCCACCGCCAAACGTCACCGGCAGCCTACACATGGGGCACGGCTTCCAAGACACGATTATGGACGCCCTGGTGCGCTACCAGCGTATGCGCGGCCGCAACACGCTGTGGCAGGCAGGCACCGACCACGCCGGTATTGCCACCCAGATGGTGGTGGAACGGCAACTCGAAGCCGCTGGCAGCAACCGCCATGAGGTTGGCCGCGAGGCTTTCATCGCCAGGGTGTGGGACTGGAAGCACGAGAGCGGTGGCGTTATAACGCAACAGCTTAAACGCATGGGCGCATCGCTGGACTGGTCGCGCGAGCGCTTCACCATGGACGAGGGTATGTCCAGGGCAACCCGCGAAGTGTTTGTGCGCCTGCACGAAGAAGGCCTGATTTACCGCGGCAAGCGGTTGGTCAACTGGGACCCGGCCTTGCACACCGCCATCTCCGACCTGGAAGTGGTGGCCGAAGAAGAACAGGGGTCGCTGTGGCACTTTCGTTACCCCCTCAGCGATGGTAATGGCCATGTGGTGGTTGCAACGACCCGGCCGGAAACCATGCTCGGCGATACGGCGGTCGCGGTGCATCCCGACGACCCGCGTTATAGCGATCTTATCGGCAAGACTGTTGCGCTACCGCTGACCGGCCGTGATATTCCCATCATCGCCGATGACTATGTCGACCCGGAGTTTGGCAGCGGCTGCGTGAAAATAACACCGGCGCACGATTTCAACGACTACGAAATGGGTCTGCGCCACGACCTGCCGATGATCAATATCTTCGACGTCAACGCAGCGCTGAATGACCGCGTGCCCGAGCCATACCGTGGCCTCGATCGCCTCGCCGCGCGCCAGCAAGTGGTAGCCGATCTGGATGCGTTGCAACTGCTGGATAAAATCGAAGATCACACGCTCAAAGTACCGCGCGGTGATCGTTCGGGTGTTGTAATCGAACCGTATCTCACTAACCAGTGGTATATGGCGGCCAAAAAGCTGGCCGCCCCCGCCATCGCCGCGGTGGAGAACGGTGCCGTCAAATTCGTGCCAAAAAACTGGGAGAACACCTACTTTGCCTGGATGCGTGACATTCAGGACTGGTGCATTAGCCGGCAATTGTGGTGGGGGCATCGCATACCCGCCTGGTACGACAGCGAGGGCAAGGTATACGTCGGGCGCAGTGAAGACGAGGTCCGCAGCAAACATCAACTCGGCGACACCAAGCTTACTCAGGATGAGGATGTGTTGGACACCTGGTTTTCGTCGGCGCTATGGACCTTCACGACCCTGGGTTGGCCAGACGAAACACCCGAGCTGAAAACCTTCCACCCGACCAGCGTGTTGGTCACCGGCTTCGACATTATCTTCTTCTGGGTAGCGCGCATGATCATGCTCTCCCTGCACTTTATGGGAGAAGTACCCTTTCACCAGGTGTATATGACCGGCCTCGTGCGCGACGCCGACGGCCAGAAAATGTCGAAGTCAAAAGGCAATGTACTGGACCCGATCGACCTGATCGACGGCATCGACCTCGACTCTCTGATAGCGAAACGAACCAATGGCTTGATGCAGCCGCAACTGGAGAAAAAAGTAGCAAGCAACACCCGCAAGCAATTTCCCGAGGGCATTCTCGCGTATGGCACCGATGCGCTGCGTTTCACCTATTGTTCGCTGGCATCCACCGGTCGCGACATCAATTTTGATTTAGGACGCATCGAGGGGTATCGCAACTTCTGCAACAAAATCTGGAACGCTGCGCGCTACGTGTTGATGAATACCGAGAACCAGGATTGTACCACCGCCGATGACGATACCGATTTCGATCTGGGCCTGCCCGAACGCTGGATTATTTCGCGCCTACAGGAAACCGAGGCCGAAGTCATCAAGCAATTCGCCGCGTATCGCTTCGACCTGGCCGCGCAGGCTATTTACGAATTTATCTGGAATGAGTACTGCGATTGGTATCTGGAACTATCCAAACCCACGCTGTGGGCGGAAGACACTCCTATAGCGACGCAAAAAGGCACGCGGCGCACTTTAGTTAGAGTGTTAGAAGCCTCGCTACGCATGGCGCACCCGCTGCTGCCGTTTATTACCGAGGAAATTTGGCAGCGCGTCGCCCCCCTGGCTAACAAAACCGGCGACAGCATCATGCTGCAGGCTTTTCCCGAACCGCAGGCCGACCGCATCGACTCGCAAGCCACTGCAGATATTGAATGGCTTAAACAGGTGATTATTGCAGTGCGCAATATACGCGCTGAAATGAATATTGCACCGGGAAAGAAACTGCCCGTGTATTTGAAGAATTCCGATACGGCAGCACGTGCCCGCACGCAGCAATGCGAGACGTTGTTGCGCAAGCTCGCCAAGCTGGAATCTATCCACTTTTTACAAGCCGATGAAGACGCGCCGGTTAGCGCTACGCAGTTGGTACAGGAAATGGAAGTACTGGTGCCGATCGGCGATCTGATCGATAAAGACGTTGAGACCGCGCGCTTAATCAAGGAGCTGGGCAAGCTCGGGGCCGAGCAACAACGGCTGCAGAAAAAACTCTCAAACGCAAAATTTGTTGACAGGGCTCCCCCGGACGTAGTAGAAAAAGAACGTGAAAAATTGGTGGCGTGTCGCAATGCGCTGACCAAGCTCGAAAATCGGCTGGAAATAATAAAATCCATCTGATGTCAGGAACTCGTTGGCGCCAGCTGTAAGCGGCTTCGGGTTCAAAACACTGCCAAAAAAATAATGCTATGGCAAGCAGAGGTGCAATATGACAGAACGCGTAACCGGTACGGTCAAATGGTTCAACGATTCCAAAGGTTTCGGCTTTATTACCCAGGCAAGTGGCGACGATGTATTTGTGCATTTTCGCTCTATCGCTGGCGAGGGCTACCGCTCGCTGCGCGAGGGTGAACAAGTCGAATTCGAAGTTGTTAAAGGGCCCAAGGGTTTACAGGCGGAAAACGTCTCAAAAATCGAGTAGTAACAACTAGCGTTTATGGGTGTCTGGGCACTTGTGACGCTTTAAGGGCACCTCTACAAATCGTGGTTTTTTTGTTAGCGCAAGGAAGCACCGCGCACAGAACCGTAGTGCGTGAGGCATACATGAGGATTCATGGAAACCATCCTTGGTGTAGCGTCCTGTGTACAGGGCGTTCGGTATGCCGTTATCGCGGGGACAATGCATTTTTCGAGGCGCCCTGAGTTTGGCGAAAGTTCAACTCAAATAACGCACCCCCAAGAGTGGAGGCGCGAATGTCCATATCCGCATCGTAATCGGCCAGGATATCCTCGACCACAGCCAGGCCAATACCCTGCCCCACGCTGCGCGTATCCAACCGTTGCCCGCGCTGCAACACCAGCGCCCGATCAGCGTCTCGTATTCCTTGACCATCATCTTCGACAAAAATGGAGATTTCCCTCGCGGTTTTTTCCTGCACCGAAATACGCACGCGCGAGGCGCAATACTTAAAAGCGTTCTCGATTATATTACCTAATACCTCATACGCATCACGCTCGTCACCGTAGAACACAGCCCCGGGGTCCAGTTCGCAGTCTAATTGCACAGGCTTGTCGGCATACACTTTGCGCATTGCTTCGAGCAACTTTTCAACCAGCGGCTTGAGCACTACGCCTTCGCGCCCCAACTGCGGCAGCAACACCATCGCACGCTGCAATTGGTATTGCACGATGTCGTCCATACGCTGCAACTGCTCTTCAATGGTGGCTGCGTTGGTGGCGCCAGGTGTGAGCGCGCCGCGCACCACCGCAAGCGGTGTTTTCAAGCTGTGGGCCAGGTCGCTGAGTCTGTTTTTATAGCGTTCACGCTGCAGCCGCTCGTGTTCAAGCAGCTGGTTGAGATTGTGCGCCAACCCCGCCAGCTCCGTGGGATAGTCGCCTTCAAGCGTACTCATCAAGCCGCGCTCAATACGACCTACATCGCGCGCCAGACTGTGTAGCGGTCGCAAACCCCAGCGTAATACCAGCACCAGCGCAACCAACAGCAACACACCGGCCAACGCCAGCCAGGTCCACAACGTTGTACGAAAGCCCTGCAGTTCGACCTGATACGGGGCAGCCGACTCCATCACAACGAAGCTATAAACAACCGGTTGGACGTCGTCTTCCCAGGCGATGCCCCGCGCCGCATAGAAAAACTGCTCGGCCTGCTCACTTCTGACATTTCCGGACTGACGCGTACCGACGGCCAGTTTATTGAACTCGGCCACGCCGGGAATTTGCTCCAGCACCACCGCCGAAGGTGAGCGCCATAGTTCTGCGCCATCCGAGGTAAAGATAAAGCCGTACAGCCCCGAGGCGATACGGTTGAAACGTGCTTCCTGAAAATGTTGTGGTAGTCGCAGCCCGCCGGCATCTGGCTCAGCAGCGGCCAGAAGTAACAGAATACTGCTATGCAGCTTCTCTTCCTGCGCGCGGGTAACGCTTTTGACAAACGCGCGCTCCAGCGCCAAACCGGTGAGAAACAGGAAGATGGTGAGAATACTGGCCGCCGCTAGCAGCAAGCGCTTGTTAAGGGAGCGGCGTTTCATGTCGCTAAGCTAACCCCAGGTTAATCGGTGATGGAAAACCGGTAACCCTGGCCGCGAATCGTCTCGATCGGTTTATAACTGGCATCAGGATCGAGCTTTTTGCGCAGCCTGCCGACAAAAACCTCGATCACGTTACTGTCGCGGTCGAAATCCTGGTCATAGATATGGTCGGTCAACTCTGTTTTGGAGATGACCTTGCCTGGGTTAACCAGCAGATATTCCAACACCTTGTACTCGTAGGCAGTCAGCGTCACCGGCGCGTCGTTGACCTTTACCGTTTTCGCCAGCGTGTCGACTTCAATCGGACCGCGCACCAGCACTGGCGTAGCGGCGCCACCGCGGCGGCGTAATAGTGCGTTCAGGCGTGCCAGCAACTCAGGAATGTGGAACGGCTTAACGAGATAATCATCAGCACCGGATTCCAAACCATTGACCTTGTCTTGCCAGTGGCCGCGCGCGGTCAGAATCAGCACCGGGAAATCGCGCTCCAGTTTACGCAGTGTTTTCACCACTTCGATACCATCCACCTTCGGCAACCCAAGATCGATAACGGCGAGATCGTAGGGATACTCGCGCCCCATAAATATCGCGTCTTCACCATCTGCTGTCGCGTCAACCGCGTAGCCGGCATCGGTCAGAGTGCGCGTCAGTTGCTCGCGCAGTTGCTGCTCGTCTTCCACCAATAAAATTCGCATACTTGCTCCCTGGTGTACCTCGACTAACGTCTGATCCTTCCAGTGTAGGCGTCGACCCGTACAGTAAATACCACACCGCTGCCGCGCAACAGTTTAACGCGGTAATAACCGCGCTGAAAATTGACCGCCAACACTTTCGCGCCGGTGGCGGATTGGGCGATGTTGGCGGCCTGCCCGGCGCTGATGCGGGCGGGCTTTGCGGACGACGACTGGCGGCTATTTCTGGAATCAGGGTAGTCGCGCGACTGCGCGGCGACGCCGTCAACCAAGCACAGCACGCTGGCGATCAGCGCGCCCAACAAGCGCCTTTTTGAGAGTACTGGTCCAGTCATAGTTCTCTGCTCGTTCAATAAACCGGGCTGACCTGCACACGCAGTCTCACGCGTTGGCCCGGGTCACGATCCATGCGTGTGCTGTAGGTCTTGCCATGATAGCGATATTTCACCTGGTAACCTACTAGCTGCCGTTCTTCATGGCTGCGATCGACCACTTCACAGCGTTGCTCGGTGCCTACCCGTTGCTGAACCGCACCATGCGCGCGACGGCTGACATCATGGCCGATAGAAGCACCTAGCAACCCCCCCGCTACCGCACCGACCCGCTGATTGCTTTTATGATGGCCAACCGCATTGCCGATGGCGGCACCGATGAGCCCACCAACAATGGTTCCGGTGGCGCTGTTGTTTCGGTACCGCTGCGGCTCCTGGTACACCACACGCTCTTCCCAACAGCGGTGCTCAGGTTCTGAGCGGCGCACAGTTTCATACAAGGGCTGTGCCGCTACCACCCGCGCGTATTCGTAATCGACATGCGCCGCCCGCACCGGCAGTGCGACTGCGCTGACTGCTACCACTATAGCGACTATGCTGCGAAACATTTTGCTCACCTCCGGGTAAATGGAAAACTATGACGTTAGGCCTAGCGTAGCGACGGCACGCTGAACTTAATCTGAACAACCACGCGAACGTGTCGCCGCTTCGATCGTTTTCCCCGCAGCATTCGTGTTACACTTGTCTGCTCTCGAGCAGTCGCTCAATTCTACTTTCTTTTCATGCAGTTAGAGTGTTTTATGGAATTTTTACGCAGATTAATAATTAGCACATTATGCGCAGCAGTCGGCACCACTATCTACTGGTGGTCGGCAAATCAGGCTGCAAACGTCAGTATTGGCGCTTTGTTCGGTCTACTGTTGGCGGTCGCACTGAGCGCATTGGTGATCGACAACATGATTCGCGGCTCTGTGAGCAGCGCCGACGAACAGGCATCCCCCCCCCCGCGCGCACCCAAACCCAAACCGAAGACCAGCAGCGGTGGCTCCAGCAACGACGAGCGCGAGCAAGGCAGCGTAAAGTGGTTTAACACCAACAAAGGCTATGGTTTTATTGCGCGCGATTCAGGCGGCGAGATATTCGTCCATTACCGCTCTATTCAAGGCAATGGCCGGCGCTTCCTGCGCGACGGGCAGCGCGTGGAGTTTACCGTCGGTGAGGGTGAGAAGGGGCCACAGGCCGAGGACGTTGGTGTGGTCTAGCAAGCTGTGTGCCCGCCGCGCTAGCCACCAACATTAGCTTATACAAAAGGTTTGACAACTTCAGGCAAGTTGCGCGCCATCAACGTTGATACCGTGGTCGCGCATTTTAGCCAGTTTGTAACGCAGCGTGCGCGCACTGATACCAAGCTTTTTGGCGGTAAACGTGCGATTACCGCGTTGGTCTTTTAGCGTATCAAGAATCACTTGAAACTCGTGATTTTTCAGATCCTGGCCAAGACCAGCGGCTGACTCCTGGCTAACAGACTCATGCGGGCTAACGCCATGCCCGGTATTTTGCGGCATCAGTTGCTCGACTACAGACGCCTCGCCGTCGATGCACAAGTCACTGCTGCCGATCAGGCTTCCAGGCTGTAAAATAAGCGCACGCTGCATAACGTTATCCAGCTCGCGAATATTGCCAGGCCAGGCATAGTTGCAGAGAACCTGTCGTGCGCCATCGTCGAGATGGGCGCTGGCGCGGCCCATTTTGATACTGTGCGCGTCGAGTAAGCGCTGCGCCAGCGGCACGATGTCCGCAACGCGCTCACGCAGCGGCAGCCAGTGCAACGGGAATACGTTCAAGCGATAAAACAAGTCTTCGCGAAATTCTCCGGCGGCAACGGTCTGCTGCATATTACGGTTACTGGTGGCGATAATGCGCACGTCCAGAGCGATCATTTTCTTGCCACCGATACGCTCAACCTCGCGTTCCTGCAACACACGCAGCAGTTTTGCCTGCAAGCTCAGTTCCATCTCGGAGATTTCATCGAGCAGCAGAGTGCCGCCGTTAGCCTGTTCAAATTTTCCGGCCACACTTTGGTGGGCGCCGGTAAACGCGCCTTTTTCGTGGCCGAACAATATGGACTCGAGCATGGTTTCCGGAATCGCCGCGCAATTTAATGCCACGAATGGCCCGCTCGCCCGTGGCGAATTATTGTGTATGTAGCGCGCTAACACTTCTTTACCCGTGCCGCTTTCACCGCTAACGAAGACCGTGGCGTCGGTGACTGCAACGCGACCGGCGAGTTGCAACAAGTGCTTGCTGGAGGCTGCTTCGGCCACCGGCTGATCGCCAGCCGCAGTCATTGGCTGAGCGTGTTTCTTAACCAGATCAAGCAGCACATCGGGTTCGAACGGCTTCACCAGATAATCGACGGCACCGCTGCGCATGGCCTCTACCGACTTACTGATAGTGCCGAAAGCAGTCACCAGTAAAAATGGCAAATTGGGGTGCTGACGACGGCTATGTTTAAGTAATTCCACGCCATCCATACCCGGCATGTTGACGTCCGACACCACCATATCCGGTGCCGTTGTCTGCAGCAGCTCGATCGCTTGCGCCGCGTGGGCCGCCGGGTAACTTTCGATACCGGCCAACTGCAACGTATCGCACATCGCCTCGCGCAAACTTTTGTCGTCTTCGACGACTAACACTTTTACACTGTCTGTTATCTGTTCCATTGTTTTTCTAGGTTCCTTTGGCTTCTGTGGCACGCGGTAACTCAATATTCGCCCATGTGCCTTTACCCGGCTCTGAGTCGATATCAAAGCTGCCGTGATGCGCCTCCACTACCGATCGCACAACGGCCAACCCCAACCCCGTGCCTTGTGGTTTGGTTGAAAAGAAAGGTTGTTGCAAGGCTTGTTTCACTGCCGGACTAAAACCCGGCCCCTTATCGCTAATACAAATCTGCACCGTTGTGTCTGTCGTCACCACTCCAATGCTGATACTGGCGCCCTCCTCGACTGCCTGCACCGCGTTGCAGATCAGGTTGAGCAAGGCGCCGATCAAAACTTCGCTATGACAAAATATTTCCGCATCGTAGGCGTCGCAATGCAAGGTATAGTTGGCGTTGGCCTGCTCAATGCTTAGTGCCATCGACTCTTCCAGCCTGTCCAGCAGGTGCGCCAGGCTGACTCTTTGGGTCAATTGAATGTCGCTGCGCGCAAAAATCAGCATGTCACGTATTTGCTGTTCGATAGCGTGCAGCTGGGTAGAGACTTGTTTTGCGAAACGCTGCCGCGTGGTGCAGTCCAGCGTCGCGTTCTGCAAATGAGAACTGTACAACGTGGCCGAGGCCAACGGTGTGCGCAACTGGTGCGCCAGCGCCGCCACCATTTTACCCATCGCCGTTAAGCGTTCGTTATGATGCACGCGGTCTTGCAGTTGCCGGGTTTCGGTCTGGTCGGTTAACAGAATCAATTGGCCCGGCTCGCCGGCGAGCGAGCGCGTCGCCAGGCTGATGCGGCGGCCGTCGCACAAACTGATCTCATGGCCGTCGTCGCCACGCGGCGCAAATGCGCGCTCAATCACATTGAGCCAGAATTCGTTTTGCAGTGGCTCGCCAAGCAAGTCGATGGAGGCGGGATTACAGTCTTGCACGAATCCTCTTTGATCCAGGAGTACAACACCACCCGGTAAATTTTGCAGCAGATTTTCCAGTCGCCGGGTCGCGCGTTGAGTTTGCGTTTGCGCCACATCCTTTTGCGCTTCAACACCCTGCAATTCGCTGCGCAGCTGGTGCACCTCAGCCTGCAGTGTGTGATACGAATCCGTCAAACTGGCAGCCAATTCATTGAACAGCTCGAATGCGGCGCGCAGTTCTGCTTGCGCGCCGGGTGCGGCGGTTATCATTGTCTGTTTGAGTCGCTCAGCGGGCGCCAAGGCATGTGCCAGTGCCAGTTCCATTTTTCCCTCGCGGTCGCCGCAACAATGGTGCAGCTAAACATCTTTATGGCGCGCAGGTGCGCACTCTGGAGAGAACTAAAGCAATCTTCTGGCCAAAAATTATTATTGCTATTTATAACAAATAGTTATACATATTTTCCTGAACAGGAAAAATGCAGGAGTCAAACTTTTGTCGCGGTTTCGCGGTGCAATCCGTATTTGCGCATTTTTTCTACCAGCGTGGTGCGACGCACATGTAACCGTTCCGCCGCCCGCGCCACCACGCCGCGGCTGTCGTCCAGCGCTTGCTGAATAAGGCTGGATTCGAGGGTCGTCATATAATCTTTCAAATGCAGGCCTTCAAGCGGCAAGACGGCAGGTACACCGATCGCCGAAGCGGCGGCGGGACTTTCCTCAATCGCATCCGCCGAGTTGGCTTCCACACCGATTAATTCAGGGAAATCTTCATCTGCTACATCGATATGGCGGAATTTTTTCGGCAGGTCACGCGCTCCGACCACTCCGTAGGGGTGCAAAATCGCCATCCGCTCCACCAGGTTAGCCAGTTCACGAACGTTGCCAGCCCATCCGTGTTGGCACAGCGACAGAATGGCCGCCGAGTTGAAGCGAATGGACCCACGTTTTTCATGCTCGAGGCGCGCTACCAGTTCGTTGATCAATAGCGGGATGTCTTCGACGCGCTCACGCAGCGACGGCATCTCGATCGGAAACACATTTAAGCGATAGTAGAGGTCTTCTCTAAAGCTGCCTTCCTCGATCATATCTTCCAGGTTTTTGTGCGTGGCCGCGATAATACGCACGTCGGCTGCAATCGACTTATTACCTCCTACCCGCTCGAAAGTTCGCTCCTGCAACACGCGCAATATTTTTACTTGCATATTCAACGGCATATCGCCGATTTCATCCAAAAACAAAGTGCCGCCTTTGGCCAATTCAAAGCGGCCGGCACGATCGCTGATGGCGCCGGTAAACGCGCCTTTTTCATGCCCGAACAATTCGCTTTCGAGTAACTCCGCAGGTATCGCACCGCAGTTGACCGGCACGAAAGGCTGTTCGCGACGCTTGCAATGGTAATGCAAATTGCGTGCGACCACTTCTTTACCCGTACCCGACGCACCGGTGATAAGCACCGTAACGTCGGAGTCGGCTACCTGGGTCATTAATTTGCGCACCCCTTGAATAGAACGGCTGGTGCCCACCAGGCTGCGAAACAGTTCAATGTCACGCTGCTTGCCACGGTCTCTGCGCTCACGGAACTGTTCATAAAATGTTTGAGCGCGATGCAAATCGTCGAGCAACTTGTTGTAGCTGGGTGGAAACGCCAACCGCGAAATAACGTGGCGGCTCAGTTCGGGCTGGATATCTTCCGGCAAAGAATTATCGCCCAACAACAGAACGGGAACGGCGTTATTGACCGAATGCACGTAAGCAAGCAGTTTTTCCAGCGGCAGGTCGGCGGGTAATTCGCCCACAATCAATACGTGCGGGTGATGCCCCTTTTTGCTGTCGGCCAGCAATTGTTGTTGCGAATGCGCCCATTCCTCAGCGGTCAGTTGCTTCGCTCTCTCGCCGAGAAACTCAAGAATGACAAGAACATCGTGCCGCCGCTCAGCGTTATTATCAATAATAAGCACTTCATGGTCTTGCCAGTTCCTGCTAAGCAATGGATTCCCCTAATTCGATTCTCACTTATTCAATAATACCGCAGCAGCCCCAAGGGGCCTCAGAGGTATTAGCTTTCACTCCACGCGTCAAACTTTTGACGGCGCTGAAAATCACAATATTTATATATTAATTGTATAGCTAGCGCCAAGCTAGTAAAGCCTTAAACCCACTAGCAGTCAACTGGCTGAAACTTTAGTTTACAATTTCACGCCTCTGATCCTCTAGCCTACGCAATACTAGCGCTGCAGGCCGTAAAAGACCTCAATTTCTTTATTTCTCTTCAAGCAACTTATAA